>JAGPGD010000065.1 GCA_018056165.1 Paludibacteraceae bacterium
ACAAGACTCCTGTCAGAGACCTTTTCAATGGCCCTGAAAAACTGCTTGATGTATGTGATCAACCTGTTCAACTTGAATTTGCTTTTAAATATTAATCGTTCAAAAATTTTCTTTGGACACTAGTGTTCCTGAATAATCAATAATAACATGCTTTGCCAATAAAACTCTATTTCCAATTTTTATACTCCCACGTAACCCATGTGTTCTTTGAATCCAAACATCATTTTCAATGATAGGATTTTCTCCAATGTTGAAATGTTTTTGATATTTTTTTATTCTATATTTGAAAGTAGAGGGAAAACTAAAAAATTTTGAGCTATAAATAGTCAAAATCCATCTTTTCCTTTTTTGCTCTTTATTGTATGCTTTTTGATTCATTTACAAAATATTTCATTAAAGATTCAATTGTATTTTCTATTTTGTAAGCTGGTGTCCAACTCATGTCTTTGCAAAATAAGGAACAATCCAATCCGAAATTCATATCAACTTCTTTTTCTTCAATAATAATATCTGACTTTTGACCTCCGTTATATTTTGCAGCAATATTTACAGTTTTTTCCGTAATCTCTTTTAAATTATGTACTTCACCCGAACTTAAATTGTAGATTGTTTTCCAATTGACAGGATTTACTTGAAGCATTCTAATAATAGCATTAACTGCATCTCGTATATCAAAACGTTCCATTTTTTGCATTCCTCCAATTATTTTAATTGGCTTCCCTTCAAAAGCTGCTCTCGATATTTTGGATAAAAAATCAACTTCGACTAGTCCATCAGCACCTCCTGCCAATGCACCAAGTCTTAATGAGCTGTATTTTAAAGTATTACATATTTTTCCTAAGGACGCTAATAAAAGTTCAGTAGCATATTTTGCTTGAGAATAAACCATTTGAGGTGCCACAGATGTATTTTCGTTCCACGGAGGTGTATTTTCTAAACCATAAACGCTTTGAGAAGAAATATTAATAATCGCTGGAACCTGATTTGCAACTGCTCGTGTAAATAGTTCGTTAGTAAATTCTAGACTTTTTGCAATTTCTTGATTTGTCCCATGTGGCCTTGTAAATCCTAAATGTAGCAAAATATCTACATTACCTAAGTTTATATTTCCTGAATTCAGATCCTCGATATCAATAATCGTTTGAATTTTATTTTCAAATAAATCTTTAATCTTTTTTTTATTTAAGTCAAATGTCCAAATTTCAAAACTGTCTTTTTCTATAAGGTTTTTAATTAAATTTCGGCCTAAATAACCACCTGCTCCTGTAATCAATATTGTCTTTTTCTTTTTAATTTCATCAGTATTTAGAAATTTGAATAGTCTTAAAACTTCTTCATTCCTCTCTATCGGTATTGATTTATCGGAAGTTTGTCGGACACCGAACCTATTATAATTCAGTTTTAATTTGTTATTACCTTTATTAATATTCAACCATTCTTTCACACAAGCCTCAACTTCGTTGAAACCCATCAATGCACGAAGTCCTGTAATACCCGTAAACCGAGGATTCATTTCGAAAAGCTTAAGCCCTTCATCAGTCAAACGTCCTTGTATATTCAACGGACCTTTTAACCCTAACTTTAAGAGCGCCGGCATAAGTTGGTCAATTATGGCCCAAATATATTCATTTTCATAGGGAACAATTTCAATTGGCACGCCATTATTTAACTTATTATACGAAAACATCCTTCCCATTAATTCTCCTTCGGGAGAATAGACAACTTGAATGGAGACTTCCGAAACCTGAGGATTAATGTTTTTGGATATTTGCGACATATAAAAATCATAGTTAGGGTCATCTTTACTCGGAATAGCTAGTTCCTGAATAATATGGCTTTCATTAATTTTTTTAATGTCCCCTTCATTACGAATAATTTCAATCCCTCTTGAAGCAAAACCACTTCGAGGTTTAGCAATAAATGGAAATTTTATATTTCCGAATGAGATATCTTCTAATAAAGAATTTTTATCATAACTTTTTACAAATACATTGACAGTTTTATTCAGTTCGAGACTCATTCTCTCCTTATCTCTGCAAATACTTATCAATTCTTTATCTGCATGTATTGCTATTATTCCGGCTTTCTCAAATTTATCGGAATTTTGAGCAAAAAGTAAAGCTTCATCATCCAATCCTGGAATAATGAGGTCAATATTATGTTTAATACATTTATCTATTAAATCATCAATATAATCCTTTTCATAAATATTTTTTGTATAATCATATTCATCACAATCATAAGCTCCGAAAGCAAATGGATTAGTCCCAAGTCCAATTGTTCTCAAAGGTAAACGAGATAATCTTAAAGAATTTATTACTGATTGTCCAACGCCACTCCCGATGCAAGAAATTCCTATATTATATGATTTCTTATTCATAATTATTTTTTACTTTTTATGATTTTACAAATTATTAATGGTATATCATGATCTAAATCAGGGAAAATAGGCAAACAAATCACCTCATTGGCAATTTTGTGTGCATTAGGCAAGTTTTCCTTAGCTGCTGAGGGTAAGCCTCTATACGTAGAAAATTCGCTGATTAATGGATAAAAGTATCGGCGTCCGTAAATGTTGTTTGTCTTTAATTTTTCGTACAACTCATCGCGACTCATCCCGTATTCTTTTTCGTCGACAAAGATGGGGAAATAGGAGTAATTGTGTCGTACCCCAGGAAAATCATCCAAAAAGGTGATCCCTTTTATCTCTCTCAGTTGTTTTCTGTATTGTTGGGCAATGGCTTTTCGTTTTGCGATGGCATCGTCAACGTATTTCAATTGCAATAGGCCAAAAGCAGCACGCACCTCATCCATCTTTCCGTTGATTCCCGGAGCCACAACGGTGGTTTCGCCGGCAAATCCGAAATTTTTCAGATAATCGATGCGTTGTTTGGTTTTTGCGTCATGACAAATTAATGCACCTCCTTCCAATGTATTG
Source organism: Paludibacteraceae bacterium (assembly GCA_018056165.1). Lineage (GTDB taxonomy): Bacteria > Bacteroidota > Bacteroidia > Bacteroidales > Paludibacteraceae > MVYY01. Next base: position 2,939 of record JAGPGD010000065.1, read on the forward strand.
TAGGTTTTGGTAGCATGAAAGCTTAATGTGGCCAAATCGCCGGCATTTAGCAGAGATTCACCCTTGACTTCTACTCCAAAAGCATGAGCGGCATCATAGATAACTTTTAATCCATATGTGTCGGCAATCTCTTGTATTCTTTCGGTGTTGCACGGATTTCCATAGTCATGAACCGGCATGATGGCGGTTGTTTTGGGCGTAATGGCAGCTTCTATTTTTTCGGGATCGAGATTTCCAGTTTTGGGATCAATATCCACAAATACTGGTTTGATGCCGTTCCACCACAATGAATGCGTTGTGGCCACAAAACTGAATGGGGTAGTGATGACTTCGCCGGTAATGCGCAGTGTCTGTAAAGCAACCATCAAGGGCAGTGTTCCATTCGTAAACAAACTAATATAATCTACATGCAGATATTCGCACAAAGCTTTTTCCAATTCTTGGTGAAAATGTCCATTGTTGGTAAGCCACTTCCGTTTCCAGATATCTTCCAGATAAGGAATGAATTCCTCTAAGGGAGGCAATAGCGGCGCAGTAACAGTTATTTTTTTATTTTCCATTTGTTGAGTACTGATAAAGCCATTTCTTTGATTTCGTGATATTCTGATAAATTGCTTTTCTCATATAAAAGGTAAGCTAATAGAATGCCTACACTTATTTGCAGAATTAAAATCCATCCGTTTGGCCAAGGTAAAAAAGATAATCCCCACATGACTGTTGCCGTAATTAACGAGATAATAAAGGCAGGAAAAATATCTTTTATTTGTTGTAGCGTTGGGTAATTAATGAGAGGTTCGGCATAACGACTGTTTAAAAAGAAAGCTATGAAAGAAGTAATAACGCTACCCAATAGTAAATATTCGATTCCAAGAAATATTCCCAAAAGTATGGGGAAAACAGCAATTGTTTTTTTGATGATTTCCAATTTCAGAAAAAGATCGGAACGCCCTTTAACCTTTAAAATATTTAAATTGATAGCGTGCAGTGGATACAGCATACCGGAGAAACACATTATTTGCAAATAGGTTGAAGCCGGCAGCCATTTTTTGCCAATTAGGATCACTATCATAGGTTTGGCTACAGCAGCCATCCCCAACATACAGGCAAAAGTAACTAACATGGTCGATTTAATGATTTTTCGATATGCCGCCAAGAGTCGCTTGTCCTCGTTTTGTATTGAGCTTAGTACAGGATAGCTTACCCGTTGCACAACCGATGTCAAGTTGCTTGAAAATACGGAATTAAATTGTTCTGCTCTTGTATACTGGCCGAGCTGGGCGGGTGTATAAAATTTTCCAATAATCAAATAATAAATGTTTTTATAAGTAGTATCGATAAGCCCGGACACCAATAGTTTTGAACCGAATCCGAACAATTCCTTAAAACTTTGCTTTGAAAATTGAAAAGAAGGGCGCCAACGATTGAAAACCCATAGAAATAAGGAATTTAGAAACTGTCTGCTTACTTGTTGTGCAACCAAGCTCCAAACGCCAAAACCATAAATAGCCATGGCAATACCAATAATGCCGGAGCCTAAGGAGGCGATGATGGATATGTTGGCTTGTGTTTTAAAATCGACGGTTTTGATAAGCAAGGTACTCTGAATGATACCAAATGCGTTGCAAATTAAAACTAATCCAATGGCACGTGTTACGAGAATGAGCTGGGGCTCCTTGTAAAAACGGCTTATTGCCGGTGCCGACAGAAAGAGAAGGACATATAAAAAGATGCTGACGATTAAGTTGAAAATAAAAACGGTATCGTAATCTTTTTTTTCTGCATCCAATTTTCGAACCAACGCGCTGGAAAATCCACTATCTACTATGGAATTAGAAATGGCGATGAAAATGGCGATCATGCCAATAATTCCGAATTCGGAAGGCGAAAGTAAACGCGCAAGAACAAGGCCGACAAGGAAGGATATTCCTGATCCGGCTAAATTGTCGACAAAGCTCCAACTGACCCCTTTAAGCGTTCTTTTTTTTAGCGATTCTTCCATTTAGTCGGTTCTTCCGGTCAGAATGTATTTACACATTGAAGAAAGGGTTGTTTTTTAGTTTTTATTTTGTATTACTTTCTATTAAGTTCAGCAGATAATGGCCGTACCCGTTTTTTTTCATTGGTTCTGCAAGGCGCAATAAATCGTTTTCGCTGATCCATCCTTTTCGGTAGGCAATTTCTTCCAAACAGGCAATTTTCAATCCCTGACGTTTTTCAATCACTTCTACAAACGTGGAAGCTTCGGCCAGCGATTCGTGGGTACCGGTATCCAGCCAGGCGAATCCTCTGCCAAGGACTTGCAGCTTTAATCGGTTTTCTTTCAAGAACTCCTGATTTACGGAAGTAATTTCCAGCTCTCCGCGGGCAGAGGGTTTGATATGCTTGGCTATCCCAACCACACTGTTGGGGTAGAAATAAATGCCCACCACAGCATAGTTGGATTTCGGGTTTACCGGTTTCTCTTCTATGCTAAGCACGTTTCCTTCTTTATCAAACTCAGCCACACCGTAACGTTCCGGGTCATTGACATAGTACCCGAATACGGTAGCTTTGCTCTGCTCTTCGGCATATTTGACCGCTTTATCGAGCATTGGCCGGAATCCCTGACCGTAGAAGATATTATCACCCAGTACCAGGCAGACACTATCATCTCCGATAAACTCTTCACCAATGATGAAAGCCTGTGCCAAACCATCGGGACTGGGCTGTTCGGCATAGGAAAATTTGACACCGTAGTCGCTGCCATCACCCAGCAGTCGCTCAAAACCGGGCAGATCCTGTGGGGTGGAGATGATCAGAATCTCCCTGATCCCCGCCAGCATCAATGCCGAGATGGGATAATAGACCATCGGCTTGTCGTAGATGGGCAACAACTGCTTGCTTACTCCCTTGGTAATGGGATATAAACGGGTTCCTGCTCCTCCCGCCAAAACAATGCCTTTCATATTTTATAATTTGTTTTTCTACAGTTTTCCATCAATATTGCCTTGCAGCATTCCTTTTACGTCGTAAATTACTGTGTGGCCATTTTTGAGGACTTCGAGGTCGATCTCCTTGAACTGGTCGTGTGCTACGGCCAGGATGACAGCATCGAATTTTTCCTGTGGCAATTTTCCCAATTTACTTAATAAATTCTCTTCATTTTATTTTACCATTCCTTTTCTTCACTTTTGAACAGAATATTTCTAGTAATTGCCAAGGGATTACCTTGCTTTACCAGTATCTGTTAATGAGTAAGCAAGGTAAACCAACTGGGTAGTTAAAACCCATGAAGAGGTTATGATGTTTCAGCTTTCAGAATTAATATAGTATGGCTGAGCAGTATGGCTTAATATGATTGAAATATCCACACTATCATGAATAAAATCATTTAAAGACTTTATCAAGGGCGCCCCCTTTTAACCAAGCCACCATAAATTACAAAATAGTGGATAATATGTTAACGATTCTTTCTGCTGCTTTGCTGTCCCACAAAGGAGGGATGCCGCCTTTTTTCCATCTGCCGGCAAAAAGTTTGTCGAGTGCTGGTTTGATATTCGAAGGGTTGGTTCCTATCAGTTCGTTTGTTCCTATGGTACAGGTTTCTGGGCGTTCTGTGTTATCTCTTAAAGTGAGGCATGGAATACCCATCACTGTGGTTTCTTCGGTAATGCCGCCCGAATCGGTAATGACGGCTTTGGAATGCTGTACAAGATAATTAAATTCCAAATAACCCAGAGGTTCCACTGTATATAAATTGTTTATAACCATATTTAAGTCGGAAAACATCTTTGCCGTACGGGGATGAATGGGAAAAACGACAGGCGATCCTTGTACATTATTTACGATTTCCGATAACAGCTTTCTTAATTTATCTGCTTCATCCACATTGGCGGGACGGTGTAAAGTCAATACAAGATAATTTCCATTCTCCAATTGCAACCGATCAAAGAAATCGGGTTTCCTGAAACGGTGCATATTGGCAAGCAGTGTATCAATCATCACATTGCCAACAAAAAAAATTTTATCCTCCCTTGCGCCTATATTCCTAAGATTACGGTTTGCCGTTTCGGAAGTGGTAAAATAATAATCGGATAAGGTGTCTGTGACCATACGGTTTATTTCTTCCGGCATGGTTAAATCCCAACTTCTGATACCTGCTTCCACGTGAGCAACTTTCGTATTCATTTTTTTTGCCACGATGCTGCAAGCCATCGTTGAAGTTACATCCCCTACCACAATAACCAGATCTGTCGGGTTCGCCATCAGGTCCTTTTCGAAAGCTATCATTATGGCTGCCGTTTGTTCTGCCTGAGTGCCGCCGCCGCATCCTAAATTTACATCCGGACGTGGGATATCAAGTTCTTCGAAAAACATCTCACTCATATTCACGTCGTAGTGTTGCCCTGTATGCACCAATCGATAATGGATGTTTATGCCGCCCTGTTGTGCTTTTTGAATAGCATGAATAATAGGGGCAATCTTCATAAAATTTGGACGTGCTCCGGCGATGAGGGTGA
>JAGPGD010000066.1 GCA_018056165.1 Paludibacteraceae bacterium
TATAAAGCGAGTAGAAGATATTTTGAACAACAGACCAAGAAAAAAATTAAATTTCTTAACACCAAATGAATTTTTATTACGAAATTTGTCTAACCAAAAAGTTGCATTTGTGACTTGAATTCAGCTTCTAAAAAATCAAGGAAACAAATTTTAAAAGGGAATTCATTAAAAATATTTTTATTTAATTAGCTACTTAAATCCTCTTCTTATATGATGAAAATTTTTTTTGTAAAGCTATTATCGGTATTTATTTTCTGCATAATCTCGGTACTATCTCTCTATGCAGTAAAAGCTTATCCTTATCCTATCATAGTAAAACAGCCTGATGGCAGTGAATTTACTATTCGAATTCATGGCAATGAGTTTCAACATTTAAAAACTACTCTTGATGGTTATCCGGTAAAGCAAAATGCAAAAGGATTTTGGATGTATGCAACAATTGACAATGCAGGTAAATTAAAGGAAAGCAAATATGTAGCTCGAAATGCCGAAAATCGTTCAGCAACTGAAAGACAATTTTTAAATTCTTTACAAACTGAAAAAAATGTTCCTCAACGAATTAAACCTATAAATCCAATATTAGAAAAAATAAAGCAATCTGTTTTACGGAAAGCTTTTCCGTTAACCAATTCTCCTAAATCATTGGTTATTTTGGTAAATTTTAGTGATAGAAGTTTTGTAACCCCTGATGCTCAAACTGCTTTCCATAACATGTTAAATCAAAGCGACTATAGTACTAATGGTGCTACTGGTTCAGCACGTGATTATTTTATGTCGAGTTCTTATGGAAATTTTTCTCCAATATTTGATGTTGTAGGTCCTTTTGACTTGGATAAAGATATGAGTTATTATGGTGCCAATGATGATAGTGGTTATGATGTAAATCCGGCTGCTTTAATTGTAGATGCTTGTGCAGCTGCTGATGCTGCTGGTGTGGATTTTACTCAGTATGATACAGATAACGATGGAGAAATAGACAATATTTTTGTTTTTTATGCAGGATATAACGAAGCTGAAGGTGGCGATGAAAATACGATTTGGCCTCACAGATGGGTAGTTTATACAAGTAAAGAAAATCCAATTTATTACACTTATGATGGTACGATTGAATCAGTAACTTTCGATGGTAAAAGATTATATGATTATGCTTGTAGCTCTGAGTTGAAGGGTAATTTAGGTACAAATATGGCTGGGATTGGAACTTTTTGTCACGAATTTGGGCATGTGTTAGGTTTACCTGATTATTATCATACAGAAGAAGATAAAGAAACTTTAAATGGTTGGGATATAATGGATGCTGGGTCTTATAATAATAATAGTAGAACTCCTCCAACTTATTCAACATACAATCGTTTTTATTTAGGCTGGTTGACGCCACAGGAAGTAAATACGCCTAGTAATCTTATTCTTTTACCCATTTATCAAGAAAAGACAAAACCTGCTAATACTTTACAACAATCCTATTTGTTGTCGGCTACAAGTCATAATTTGAATGGTAACGATCCATTACCTCGCGAATTTTTTATGTTAGAATACCGTAAAAAAATAGGCTGGGATGCTTATCTTCCTGCTGAAGGAATGTTAATCTGGCATATTGATTACGATCCAACTGCATGGGACGAAAATACCGTTAACAATTATTCAGGAACTTCACAAACTGCCGATAGCCACATGCGTGTTTATTTGCAACCATTAAGTGGTTCTACAACAACACCTGGCACAGCTTTTACGAGCGGTTCATTTACTCCAATTACTTGGACAGGTGTGAATATTAATAGGCCTATCACACAAATCACAAAAAGTGATGATAAAATAACTTTTAAATTAATGGGTGGTGCTGGTGAACCTGTTATCGAAATAGGAAAAGTTGATCAACAATTAAAATTTGCTCGTATTCCAGTCAATACACAAAGCAAGAAATTTTTAAATATTAAAACTACTGATTTAACAGGCGATTTAACACTTTCTATTTCAGGTGAACAAGCAAGTTATTTTTTGATTTCTACTTCAAGTATTTCAAAAGAAGCTGCAAATTCTGCTGAAGGTACTAACATAACCATTACTTATCAACCAATTTCAGCAGGAATACATACAGCAACCTTTACCATCTCAGGCGGCGGATTGGATCCTGCAAAAATTATTACCTTGACTGGTGAAGCTTATTGATAAAAAATAAAAGGAACGATAATTTTTTGGGTATCGTTCCTTTTTTGTTTTAATTGAACAAATGAAATTATATTTCCTTTACCAGCTCTTTCATGATTAATGTCATAAGTGGTTGAACTGAGTTGCCAATTCGTTGTACTTCTTCATGTGAAACTTCTACAATTTTGCCAGGAACGCCCAGATCGGTAATAATGGAAATACCAAAACATTTCATACCAGCATGATTGGCTACGATTATTTCAGGAACAGTGCTCATGCCTACAGCATCGCCGCCAATAGTACGAAAATAACGATATTCAGCTGGCGTTTCAAAAGTAGGACCACTGGTTCCAATGTAAACACCTTCTACTACTTTAATATTATTCCTAACTGCAATTTGTTTGGCTTTGGCAATCAAATCTTTTGAATAAGCTTCGCTCATGTCGGGGAAACGCGGTCCTAATTCATCATAATTTTTACCTCGCAAAGGATGTTCAGGAAAAAGATTGATATGATCGGTTATAATCATTATATCACCGATCTCAAAATCAGGATTCATACCACCTGCTGCATTGGATACCAATAAATTACGAATGCCTAAAGCATACATCACCCGGACAGGGAAAGTTACTTGTTTCATATCATAACCTTCATAATAATGAAAACGACCTTGCATGGCAATTACTTCCACACCACCTAACTTCCCAACAATCAACTTACCTTGATGTCCTTCTACTGTTGAAACAGGAAAATAAGGAATGGTTTCATAAGGTATTTCCAAAGAAATATCCATTTGAGTAATTAAATTTCCTAAACCTGTACCTAAAATAATCCCTGTTTTTGGAGAAGTTGTAATTTTAGCCGATAGGAAATCAGTTGCTTTTTGAATTTTTTCTAACATAGTTTTTAATCTTTTGAATAAATGAATCTTCTTGGTGATTTAAAATTTTAACCTTAATCGGTAAATAATATATTTTTGATTTTAAAAATTCAGATAAAAAAGCATTATTTAATAAACGAACGGCATCTTTTTCTGTAACGATAACAATTTTCTCATTTGCAGGAAGTTGAGCAAATTTTTGCTCCATTTTTTCAATATCTTTTTTTGAAAAATCATGATGATCAGGGAAAATTAAGCTTTCTATTAAATTTGAAAATTGTCTTAAATATTCTATCATCTTTTCAGGTGAAGCAATTCCTGTCACTATTAATAAACTGCCATTTTTTTCATTTATTTGCTGGAGTGAATATTTTTTTTCTTCTTTTTCAGGAAATACAGGAACAATTTCTTCATATTCATAAGTTGAAAAAAACAATTGCTGTCTACCAGTTAAATTCAATTCTTTTTCAACTAAACGCATATCAATAGGCTTTAAATCGGGAGGACATTTGGTAACTATTACTATATCTGCTCTTTTACTTCCACTTTTCTGTTCACGAAGTGTTCCTGCTGGCAAAAGCCTATCACGTGTATAAAGATGAAAATAATCCGTCAACAAGATGGTTAACCCGATTTTAATTTGCCTGTGTTGAAAGGCATCATCCATTACGACCAGTTGAAGATCAGGAAATTGTTTTTGAAGTTTCATTACGCCGTCTACCCTTTTTTCATCCACAGCCACAATGACTTTTGGAAACTTGCGATAAATTTGATAAGGTTCATCCCCAATGGTTTGATATGTTGATTTTTCATCTGCCAGAAAAAATCCTTTTGTTTTTCGTTTGTAACCTCTACTTAAAAAAGCTGTTTTCCATTCATCTTGCACATAAGAAAGAATGAATTCAGTATGCGGAGTTTTTCCTGTTCCGCCTACCGAAAGATTTCCAACCCCTATAATGGGAATTGAAAAAGCTGTAGAATGAAAAATTCCTCTATCGTAAAGCCAGTTACGTATTCCAACAGCTAAGCCATAAAAAACAGCAAATGGATAAAGAATAATATGGATAAATTGATTTTTCAAAAAGTTTGTTTTGTTGGAAAAAATTCAAAAGGAGTAAAAATAAAATGATTCTTTTTTCAAATAAAAGAACTTTTTGTCTTTTGAAAAATTAAATGTTAAGGAACTGGATCATAACCGCTTTCACCCCACGGATGACAGCGACTGAGTCGTTTTACAGCTAACCAACCTCCCTTAAAAATCCCATGTTTTTTTACAGCTTCAATAGCATACTGCGAGCAAGTTGGTGTATATCTACAACTGGGTGGAAAAAGTGGTGAAATAGTGTATCGATAAATATACACAGGCAATAAAACAATAAATTCAATAGCTTTCTTGATCATGATCAACCAATTCAATTAATTTCTGTAGTGCAATTTTCATTTTTTCATTCAATTTGTAAAAATCTATTTCTTCATTAGCAACATAAACAAATGCCAGTTGAATCTGAAATTTTCTTTGAGAGAACTTTTCAAAAATCAAATGTTTATTTAACCTGTAAGTTTCTCTTAATAAGCGTTTTATCCTATTTCGATGAATAGCTTTTTTAAATTGTTTTTTGGGAACACTTATCAATATACAAACATTAAATTCTTCTGACGGTTCAAAATTATAAAAAATTTTCAAAGGATAAACAATAAAACTTTTACCGTCAGTAAATAAACGATTAATTTTAATTTTACTATGCAATCGTTCTGATTTAGGGAATGAAAATTGTCGATTTTTCACTTCAATAAAATAAATTATCCCAAAAGTAAGAAAAATACCTAAACTTTTGGGATAATATTAACATCCACTAACTTATTGCTTTTTTATTTTGTAACCTTTTTATTGCTATTTTCTTTTTTTGAGAATTCTTTCAGAAAATTATCCAGTGCCATTGTCATGGAAGGTAAACCTGGCTGAGGTGCCTCAAGATCTAAACGTAAGCCAGCATCACGAACGGCTTGAGCTGTACTTGCTCCAAAACATCCAATCTGAATATCACCTTGAACAAAATCAGGGAAATTCTTTAACAATGAACTTACTCCCACAGGGCTGAAAAAAATAATCATATCATAATTAAATTCTTCTTCGGGATCAAAATCATTGCTCACTGTTCGATACATTATCGCTTTGTCGAAATTTAAATTTGAATTGACCAATATCGACATGTTTTCTTCGTTCGGCACATCAGAAGTAACAAATAAATACTTTTCGTCAGGGTGCTTTTTCATGAGGGTCACTAAATCACTCAACTTACCTGTCGGACTAAAAAAGACCTTTCTTTTCCGATATTGAATATAGCGTTGTAAATACAAAGCAACTGTTTCTGAAACACAGAAATATTTCATTGTTTCAGGTACCGTAATACGCATTTCTTCACATAATCTGAAAAAATGATCAATTCCATGCCTTGCATTAAAAATAATAGCAGTATGATCCAGAATAGAAATATGTTGAGCTCTAAAATCCTTTGCAGAAAGAGGCTCAACTTTGATAAGAGGCCTAAAATCTATTTTTACATTGTATTTTTCACTAATAGCAAAATAAGGTGATTTTTCACTATTAGGCTGCGGCTGAGAAATAAGTATCTTTTTTATTTTCAAGGCTTTACGTTTAAAAATAAAACACTTAATACATTAATTGATAAATTCTAAAGAGCGCAATTAATGGTAAAATTTCAAGTGTGCAAAGATACAACAAAATATAGAAATAGACGAATTTTTTTTGAGAAAATATTTTTAATAACTTGATTACAATGCTTGTTAAAGCTAATATGCCTAATATTAATGCAAAATATAAAGTCCATTTTATATCATACACAGGAAAATAAATTTGTAAAATAACCAGAAAAAACAAAATAATATTAAAAAAATAAAATGTATTAAAATAGTTAGCTTTTAACACTGTAAAAATGTTAGGTTCAAAAAAGACGAAACCAATTAATTGAATAAAAATATATTTGAGGATAAAAAATGCGAACGTGATGCCACAAAAATAAAAATAGCGACTAAACAAAAAACCTTCTGAGGGATTGGAAAAGAGAATATACGCATATAAACTAAATACGCCAATAGAAAAAAGAAAAATAAAAAAATAAAAAAAAGAATAACTGGTTTCAATATTGGTTCGATATTTATCGATTTTAATCTTAAAAAAATTTTGAATGTTTTCAGTAATAAAGGAAGGATGCTGGGATAAAAAAACCAATAATATACTTAAAAGAACAATCAATAAAACTATCACCCAATTTTCAGTTTGCGGAGAGGAAGGATGCAAAATACCTTCAAAACCTTCCAAATGATTAATCGCATGAATCGCATCAATTTTTGTCGAAAGCCTTCTGGATAACAAATCAGTATCTGCCAGGTTAATTTTTGATACAGAGTCTTCTATTCTACTAATAGAATTTTGAGACAAAATCAACGTATCATTAGAAAAATAAGAAACAATATTTCCTAAAACCATAAAAACATTTAATTTCGCACTAAATAAATTACTTCTTCATTCACGTTCATTATCATTAGAATGCTTTACTCCTATGATAAAATTATATAAAAAATTATTAAGCAGATATTTCAAAAGTTAATTGATTTTTTAAAGATTTAATAATATTACTTCTCTCAAAAATAGGGAACTTTTCATTCTTTTCAAAAATAGATATAAAAATATTAGCACCTTGATTTAAAAGAAAAAAGACAAAAATTGTAATATCTTCAACTTTTTTGAAATTATATGACTGATAATCAAAGATACACAAACAATGTCGGCAATAATTATTATGAACAAAGTTATAGATTTTTTGTATTGCAGACAGGGTCAACACATAAAAAACTTGAAAAATGAATATCTATTAACAATTTAATAAATTAATTATTAATAACTTATATTGTAAAATCACAAAAAACTGTCTATCTTTAAAGCAAAAAAGATATAACAAAGCAAAAAAACATCTTTACAAAGTATTTTGAAAAATTTTCCTGATTATCGTGTTAACAAAAATAAAAAGCATGAATGATCGGATATTATTATTTTATCTATTCTTGCAATTATTTAGAAAGCTGAATCGTGGACTTCAATTGAAAAGTTTGGCAAGACAAAAATTGATTTTCTGAAAACATTTCTCAAACTACCAAACAACATTCCTTCACACGATACAATAGCTGGTGGGGACAACCAATTCTTTTTACAATTATTGGAAAATTAAATGCGAAAATGCTAAGTACGCTAATAAATTATTAATATGATTATCCGCAAGAAGACCTATTATAAATTCTTGACTTGAAATCGGAGTTGTAGCTTACAGCAGCAACAAGCAACCTATCGAAGATAGCTTCACCAAAATAGCGTCGGTTGAATTTATAACAG
>JAGPGD010000067.1 GCA_018056165.1 Paludibacteraceae bacterium
TTGACTCTAACGCTCTTTGGAGGTTTCGCCATCGGCTGTTTGGCGTTCCTCCGAGATGTTTTGCATGATTTTTTAAAAAATCATGCAAAACATCTCTGCTAAATTCGCACTTCTATGTTGAACTTAGATACTTAAGAGTGGCTCAAATTTTAAGAATATGTTTGATTTTTAATCAAAAGAATTCCTCGAGGCTTGCCTCGGGGTTAATCCCAAAGAAACCATAGGTGTCTAAAAATAAATTGTTATTTTTGTGTGAATGGAAGATGAACATATTTATATGCGGCATAATAAGACATTGTTACTTTATCATATCGTTTTGCCTATAAAATATCGCAAGAAGATGATTACAGAATCAATAGGAAATTCTCTGAAGTGGATTTGCATGGAAATACCAGAGCCTTACGAAATCAATTTTATAGAAATAGGCTATGAAAAAGATGATGTTCATTTTTTATTGCAGAGTGTACTCACCTATTCAGTTTCAACAATAGTAACAAAGTTAAAGAGTTCGTGACGGTACGAGAACTCTTTTTGAAGCATCCTGAAATAAAGGAGCAGTTGTGGGGTGTAGTTTTTGGACAAGTGGCTATTATGCAAACACAGTAGGATTATATGGAAGTCGAGATGTAATAATGGCTTATGTTTCAAATCAGGGAAATGAGAAGAAATATAAAAAATTGTATGATGGGCAACTTGCATTGTTCGACTAACAAGATACCTCGAGGTTATTCATTTGGTATCGGATGGTATTTACTAACCAATACGGAAGCGACCCTAAATGCAAATGTGCTAAGGTAGACTCATCTTTTTTATGATAAACAGGCGTAAATCCAAATCGGTTTTCAAATATCTGAAAGTGTTTTCTATCTCACGAATAGTGTTATAAATCGTCCATATGGTTTCTTCTGAGGATGCTTTTAGAGAAGTCCTGATAAAATAAACTCTATGAAGATGTTCGTTTTCAGCGGAACTTTCCTTTTTGGTCAGTATCATATCGGTAGCTATTCCTGCATCCATCATCACAATGGCACGCTTTTGGAATACTGCAGTACAATCCCGTAATTTATCGACAATCCAACTCAGAGAAGAACTATCTGAAAGATTCCCTTCAAATACATCCGAGTATTTTATGAACCCCTCGGCATTAATCACTAACGCCAAAACAATTATCCTTGCATCATTTTGTTTCTCTTTGCTTCGACCAAACCGTACTATTTGACTTTTCTTTTTCTCTCCTTCAAAATAAGTATTTGTTAAATTATAAAGAATTATTTTATCCTCAAGGTCAAATAGTTCATTTGTTCTTCGAGAAAGGTGTTGTTCCAATTGAACTTTTATTCTGTATAAATCTATTGCACTACGATAGAGCTTATATTTTGTGACTTTTTCCATTGGATATCCTGTAATCTCACATACAGCGGAATTCTCCTTGATCCACCGAACTGTACGAAACTCAGAAAAATGGATATACAGCTCGAATGATAATTTGGGTACAAGCTAAACGCATTCTTTCTTCTTCCCAACCTAACTCCCTCAACTTCTCCATTAAACGAAGTTGTCCTATCGCTTGAAAACACATCCATTCTGAACCTACTTCTCTTGCATTCTTCAGCTTAATTTCATCCAGGTTGACCATCCGATGCTTTTCTTCATAACTCTTATCGGATATATTTATTTTTCCTCTTGTTACCAGTTGTTCCCAATAAATATCTGCCCCAGCGAAGGGTTTCCTCATCTCTCTCTTCAAAAATACTTGGAGAACGATTTAAACGGTCAGTTAAAATCTGACGAATGGTATTTAATTTTTCTGCCTCAAACGGCAGAAAACCAATGTTTAACATCGTTCGATGACAGAGGTATCCACATAGATTTCGGTAGCTTTCTACCAAACGATAATATCCTTCGTAACTGTTCGTTGCAGGATTCCTGCGTATAACTGATTTGAAAATACATAACCAGGCAAAGATAAAGTGTCCTTTCTGTTAAAACAACACCCGCCTGTGTACTACAAACCTCTTTGAGTGCTCTATAATCGGCTAAATTTTTATTCTCTGTACCCCTCTACGGAAAATCGTAAATATAAAAACAATCTTTTCACTAAAATTCAATTATCATTAACCGTATTTTTAACACAGTAAGCCCAAAAAGCTGTAACTTGGGTTAAAGTTTTCTGACCATTTTTTAGTTAGAAAGTTTTTTATCTAAATTTTCTTTCAAAACGGAGAAAAATTCTTCGGTAGATAAATAGTCTTGTCGGGTGATTTTATCACCATAAACCAATAATGCTAAGTCTTTAGTCATTTTGCTTGATTCTACTGTCTCAATACAAACCTGTTCCAGTTCATGACAAAAATCAATTAATTCTTGATTGCCATCTAGTTTGCCTCGATGTGATAAGCCACGTGTCCATGCAAAAATGGAAGCGATTGGATTAGTGGAAGTTTCTTTTCCTTGCTGGTAAAGCCTGAAATGTCGCGTAACTGTGCCGTGAGCTGCTTCAGCTTCCATAGTTTTACCATCGGGTGTTAGCAAATAAGAAGACATTAATCCCAATGAACCAAATCCCTGAGCAATGGCATCAGACTGAACATCTCCATCATAATTTTTACAAGCCCAAATAAAATCGCCTTTCCATTTTAACACCGACGCCACCATGTCATCAATCAATCGATGTTCGTAAGTGATACCAATTTCCTGAAATTTATCTTTAAATTCAGTATCATATACTTCTTGAAAAATATCCTTAAACCGTCCATCATAAGCTTTTAAAATGGTATTTTTTGTAGAAAAGTAAAGAGGTAATTTTTTTTCAAGAGCCGCTTGAAAACAAGCACGAGCAAATCCATAAATAGATTCATCCGTGTTATACATGGTCAGTGCTACGCCATCGCCATTAAAATTATAAACTTCCCATTCTTGCGTTTCACCATTTTCATTGGTAAAACTTACCTTTAATTTTCCTTTGCCTTTGGTAACAAAATCGGTAGCTTTATACTGATCGCCAAAAGCATGACGCCCAATGATAATCGGTTTTTCCCAGTTTGGAACCAAACGAGGAACATTGGAACAAATAATAGGTTCACGGAAAACCGTTCCACCTAAAATATTCCGAATCGTTCCATTCGGTGATTTCCACATTTTCTTTAATCCAAACTCTTTGACTCGTGCTTCGTCGGGCGTTATGGTAGCACATTTAATACCCACATTATATTTTTTTATAGCATAAGCTGCATCAATAGTTATTTGATCATTTGTTGCATCGCGATTTTCAATGCTTAAATCATAATATTGAATATTTAAGTCGAGATAAGGAAGAATGAGCTGTTCTTTAATCATTTTCCACATTACTCTGGCCATTTCATCGCCATCTAATTCAACAATAGGTTGATTTACTTTTATCTTGTTCATTCGTTTTGTATTATTGTAAGAATTTGTTCCTTATCTTTTACTTAAAGGAATATATTCTTGATTTTCATTCACATTTTTGTAAGCCGGACGAATAATACGTTTACTTTCAAAATTAAGTTCCTCAATTCTGTGAGCACACCAGCCAACTACGCGTGCCATTGCAAAAATAGGTGTATAAACTTCTTGTGGCAAACCAATGGCTTGATAAACAAAACCTGAATAAAAGTCAACATTAATGCAAACTTGTTTATTTACATCTTTTCCTTTATATTCCATAAATGTTTTGATGGCGCGTTCTTCAATCAGTTCCAGAAAATTAAATTCTTTTTCAAGTCCTTTTTCCTTTGCTAATTCACGTGCCATTTTTTTCAATAATACTGCTCTTGGATCGCTAATGGTATAAACTGCATGTCCTACTCCGTAGATTAAGCCCGATTTGTCGTAAGCTTGTTTGTTCAAAATTTTGAGCAAATATTTATCTATTTCTTCAGAATTTGTCCAGTCAGCAATATTTTTTTTCATGTCGTCAATCATGCCCATTACTTTTAAATTAGCGCCTCCATGAAGTGGACCTTTCAAAGAACCAATTCCTGCAGCAATAGAAGAATAGGTATCAGTTTCGGTAGAACTGGTTACGCGTACACTAAAAGTAGAATTATTTCCACCACCATGTTCAGCATGCAAAATAAGTGCTAAATCGAGAATTTGTACTTCAAGAGGAGTGTATTGATCTTTTCCCTTTATCATATAAAGAAAATTCTCGGCAAATGAAAAATTTTCGTTTGGATGACGCACGTGTAAGGAACGTCCTTTTTCATGATGACGCAATACATTATAGGCATAAGAAATAATAGTTGGAAACTTGGCAATCAGATTAAGAGACTGTTTGATAAGATTGTCTCGTGAAATATTATCCGGATTTTCATCATAAATATAAAGTTCCAATACGCTACGAGCTAAAATATTCATTATGTTATGTCCTTTGAGGTTCAAAATACTAATGGTAGCTTGATGTTCCAACGGCATTTTTTCATAAATAATATGAGAAAAAGTTTCCAGTTCTTCGTTGTTAGGTAAATATCCTGAAAGAAGTAAATAAGCAGTTTCCTCAAATCCCAATCGATTTTCTTTCTGAATGCCATTTACTAATTCTTCCACATCAATTCCACGATAATAAAGTTTACCAGGAATGGGTTTCAATTCACCAGTTTCTGTTCGTTTATAGCCCACTACGTCTCCTATACGCGTTAAGCCTACCAGCACACCAGTATGATCTTCATTTCTTAATCCTCGTTTGACATTATATTTTGTAAAAAGTTCTTTGTCGATTTTACTGGTCTCCTTAATGGTTTCGGAGAGTTTATAAATAAGAAATTCTTCTTTCATTGTTTTTTTAATTTTTGAAAATGAATATATGTTTGTTTTATATTTTTGTCTCTGAATTTTAATTGTTTCCTTTTTCAAATTGTTCTTTTATGAAATTTAAAGCACTGCCTGCCTTAAACCACTCAATTTGAGTTTGATTATAACTATGTGCAACCTCAAATTGTTCAGTAGTGCCATCATTGTGATGCAACTGAATTTTTAAATTTTTACCAGGAGAAAATTCGGTTAATCCTAAGATACTGATTTTATCATCTTCCCTAATTCTATCATAATCTGATTTGTTAATGAAGGTAAGAGCAAGCATACCTTGTTTTTTTAAATTGGTTTCGTGAATGCGAGCAAACGATTTAGCTATAATAGCTTTTACATTCAAATAGCGAGGCTCCATTGCTGCATGTTCGCGTGATGATCCTTCTCCATAATTTTCTTCGGCTACTACCACACTTCCAATGTTTTCTGCTTTATATCTTCTTGCTGCTGCAGAAACAGGCATGTATTCACCAGTAGGAGGATAAAGAACGCTATTTGTCTTATTGTTGAAAGCATTTACGGCTCCCATTAATAGATTATCCGAAATTTTGTCCAGATGACCGCGATAACGCAACCAAGGACCTGCCATTGAAATATGGTCTGTGGTGCATTTACCTTTGACTTTAATTAACAAAGCCAATTCTATCATATCTTTTCCATCCCAGGCTGGGAAAGGCTGTAACAGTTGCAACCTTTCAGAATGTGGGTCAATATTGATAGGCAATTTTTCCCCAGTAGGAGCAATATAACCTTTTTCTTTTGTTTCATAGCCAACTAAAGGAAGTTCAAAACCAATCGGTTCGCTTAACTTTACTTTTTCACCTTTTTCATTTACTAAGAAATCAGTCAACGGATTAAAGCATAAATCACCGGCAATAGTTAATGCGGCAACTATTTCAGGAGAAGCAAGAAAAGCATGGGTGTTGGGATTACCATCGTTTCGTTTGGCAAAATTTCTATTGAAAGTAGTAACAATAGAATTAGGACGATCAGCAGGAATCAATTTGCGGTTCCATTGACCAATGCAAGGACCGCAAGCATTTGCCATAATAACTCCACCTACTTTTGTAAAAACTTCCAATATACCATCACGTTTAGCAGTAGTTCTGATTTGTTCTGAACCAGGATTGATTAAAAGTTCTGCATTAATTTTCAATTTTTTTTCAATGGCTTGCTCAAAAACAGAAGCAGCTCTTGATAAATCTTCATAGGAAGAATTGGTACAAGAACCAATTAAGCCAACTTCCATTTTTTGCGGATAATTTTTTTCTTTAACTATTTTGGCAAATTTTGAAATAGTATAAGCTGCATCAGGTGTAAATGGGCCATTGATATGAGGTTCTATTTCATTTAAATTAATTTCAATTACTTTATCATAAAAATCCTCTGGATGTGCTAACACTTCAGAATCGGCAGTTAAATAATTACTCAATTTGCTTGCTATTTTAGCAATTGAGTTTCGACCGGTAGCATTGAGATATTGTTCAGATTTTTTGTCGAAAGGGAATATAGAAGTAGTTGCTCCAACTTCAGCCCCCATATTGCAAATAGTGGCTTTCCCTGTTGCAGATAATGTTTCGGCACCTTCGCCAAAATATTCCAAAACGGCATTTGTAGCACCTTTCACAGTAAGCATTCCGGCTAATTTTAAAATTACATCTTTTGGTGATGCCCAACCTGAAAGTTTTCCTGTAAGTTTTACTCCAATGATTTTTGGCATTCTTAATTCCCACGGAAGCCCTGCCATAACATCTACTGCATCAGCGCCTCCTACGCCAATAGCTATCATTGTTAATCCGCCAGCAGTTGGCGTATGCGAATCAGTTCCTATCATCATTCCACCTGGAAAAGCATAATTTTCAAAGATTATTTGATGGATAATTCCTGCTCCGGGTTCCCAGAAATAAATTCCATAATTATTAGAAACTACTTTCAAAAAATCATATATTTCCTGATTAATTTCTTTGGCTTTTTTTAAATCTTCAACTGCTGAAATATTTGCTTCAATTAAATGATCGCAATGAACAGAAGTAGGTACAGCAACTTTTTCTCGTCCTGAATTCATTAATTGTAAAAGTGCCATTTGAGCAGTAGCATCCTGCATAGCCACACGATCTGGAACAAAATTTACATAATCTATTCCTCGTCGAAAGTTTTTTATCGTTTCATTAGGTGCTAAATGGGTATATAAAATTTTTTCAGTAAGTGTTAATGGATGTCTAAGCTTTGATTGTATTTTTTCAATTTTTATAGAAAATGTTGCATAAAATTGCCGAAACATTTCTTCCTTAAAAATCATATTTACTTCATTTTTAATCATAATCATACAATTTGTTTTGCAAAAGTAATAAAAAAGTTACAATTACTCTATTTTATTTAAAGCAATTATTCATTATAATAAAATTTAATTTTATTTATTTTCTTGAATAAATATACAGTTGATTTTATCATTAAGTTATCAAGAAAGTATTTAACCCACATTGCAGGTATTATGGAGCTAAGTACCTGTAAGAGAGTGGATGTTTTTTTGAGGAGGAGCCTTTGGGTGCCACACAAATTTTTTTCTTCTTAGGAGGGGCGTTTTTATATCCAGTGCG
>JAGPGD010000068.1 GCA_018056165.1 Paludibacteraceae bacterium
TGTTTTCCATCACCGTTCCTGAACGTAAGGATTGCCGATGATGACATTGTTTACATTCGTAACAGAGCTTATTTTGTAGCCAGTAATGGTGCACGCAGCCACATTTTGGACAAATTACTCCGCAAGCGTCTCTTTGAGCCTTAAAATGCTCAATACAGGACTTTTCATCGGGGAATCGTGCACTGAATTTAATGATATTCATAAGAATTATAGTTGTTGATTTGAAGTGTAAAGATAATGAATATCAGTGAATTATACAAATATTTTAATAACTATTTTTTGAAAAATCTTTTATTCAAAAAACTTGCTACATCCTTTCTGGAACTTCGATACCTAAAAGTCCCATTCCTGTTTTAATAATGTTGCCTGTTGATAAAGAAAGTATTAAACGAAAATTACGTATTTTTTCCTCCTCTTTCAATATCGGAAAATCATGATAAAATTGATTGTATTCTTTCCCTAATTCAAATAAATAATTGGCGATCAAGGCAGGGCTGAATTCATTGCCTGCTTGATGAACAATATAAGGAAATTCGGTAAGCAATTGTATCAAATATTTTTCTTTTTCCGAAATTGGAAGTTCAAAATCAGTTAAATCAGTGATATTCACATTCTGTTCTTGTGCTTTCTTCAAAACCGACTGGATGCGAGCATAAGTATATTGTATAAAAGGTCCTGTATTTCCATTAAAATCAATTGACTCTTCAGGATTGAATGTCATATTCTTGCGTGGATCAACTTTAAGAATAAAATATTTCAAAGCACCAAGCCCAACAATACGTATAATATTTTCAATTTCTTCTGGGGTACAATTATCCAATTTACCTAACTCTTGCGAAGTTTCACGAGCTGTTTGTAACATTTCTTCAATCAAATCATCGGCATCAACTACTTTGCCTTCTCTGCTTTTCATTTTTCCTTCAGGTAATTCCACCATTCCATAAGAGAAATGCACCAAATTTCTGCCCCATTCAAATCCCAACTTATCCAGAATAATTGAAAGTGCCTGAAAATGATAATTTTGCTCATTCCCAACCACATACACCATTTTCTTTATGGGATATTCATCATATCTCAACTTAGCAGTTCCTATGTCCTGAGTCATGTAAACTGATGTTCCATCGGCTCTTAGCAATAATTTTTCGTCCAATCCTTCGTCGCGTAAATCAACCCACACAGAGCCATCAGGACGACGATAGAAAATTCCTTTCTGCAAGCCTTCTTCTACCATTTGCTTGCCAATAAGATAGGTTTCAGATTCATAATAAATTCTATCGAAATCAACGCCGAGGTTTCTGTAGGTTTCATTAAATCCTTCATACACCCATTCATTCATCATTTTCCATAATTGTCGCACTTCGGGATCATTATTTTCCCAATCACGTAACATTTTTTGGGCTTCCAATATAATAGGGGCAGACTTTTTTGCTTCTTCTTCACTCAAGCCATTTTTTATCAATTCTTCAACTTCTTCTTTGTATTTTTGCTCGAAAAGTACATAATATTTCCCCACCAGATGATCGCCCTTCATTCCCGAAGTGACAGGTGTTTCTCCCTTTCCATATTTTTTCCAGGCAAGCATGGATTTACAAATATGAATGCCCCTGTCATTGACAAGATTGGTTTTAATCACTTTCCAGCCATTAGCTTGCTGAATTTGAGCCAGGCTATAACCCAAAAGATTATTACGGACATGCCCCAAATGAAGTGGCTTGTTGGTATTGGGCGATGAATATTCAATCATCATTAAAGGAGCATCTTCAGCTGATTTTTTTATCCCAAAATCAGGAATTTGATATATTTTTTGCAATTCTTTTAACCAGTATTGAGTGCTGATTTTTAAATTCAAGAATCCCTTTATTGCATTATAAGATTCGATAATATCATTATTTTTCAGCAAAAAGTTTCCTATTTCTGAAGCAATTTGTTCAGGTGAACGTTTACAAATTTTGGCAAATGGAAAAACTACAACCGTCAGGTCACCTTCAAATTCTTTTTTTGTCTTCTGAATCTGAATGGTTTGAGCATCTATTTCGTATCCGTATAATAATTTAAGAGCTTTAGTTACAATAGATTGAATGGCAGATTCTAAATTCATTTTTTTGTTTTTAAATTCAATGTGCAAATTTAAGAAAAAAAGAAGAATTACCCTCTTTCTGTAAATTCTTCTATCTCTTCATTTTATGCTTTTTACTTAATTTTTTCTGTTCAACGACTTTCTGTAAATTCTTCTATCTCTTCATTTTATGCTTTTTACTTAATTTTTTCTGTTCAACGAAGTGTTTTTCGTCTCGTCGGATAGAAGAAAAGCATTACTGGGAAGAGGTATTTGTTTGTACCTTGTTTAAAAAAGCAATTTTATCAAAATTATCTTTCTAAATAGTAGCACACGATATAATCAGAAGATAGTGAAAAGTGATCAAATATTTGGATTTGGAGTTTTTCCTCAACCCACGCTTCCTTAAAACTTACGCAGATTTGTAATCTGGGCATGCCAAAGGCAAAAAATACTGATAGAAATTGCAAATTTCTGCCAGCAATGGATTTATTATCAAATTATTATTTTTTTCATAACAAGCTTATTATCATACCTAATATGAATCAGATAAATTCCAGGCAAAAATGAGCTGGTAGAAATAATAATTTCTTCCGATGAAATTTCCTGCTGATGCCTTAAAATACCCATATCAGAATAAACCCTTACTTGAACTTTTTCCCCCACAATTTCTTTTGGTAACTGAATATGAATAGTTTCATCGCTTTTGTTAATAAACCATCGCACGTTGTTAGCAATAATCATTTCATTTTTTGTCAAATAATTTTCCAAAGCAGCTTGAAAATTAGGAATTCCATACCCCATTTGATCAGTGGGATTAAAATATAAATTCCCAGTACGAAAAATAGATTGAAGTATTTCATGGATGGTTATATGAATTTGATTCTCCTTAAAGTATTGAAGATAACCAGCCATTAATCCTGTAATAATAGGTGCGGCATAAGAAGTGCCATTGCCGTAAGTTAAATTTCCATTTACATCAATCATTTCAACAGAAGTGCCTCTAGCGCATATTTCAGGTTTCACACGCCCGTCAAAAGTAGGTCCAAATGATGAAAAAGCACTTGGATTTCCATCTGCTGTAACTCCTCCAACGGTTATAGTTTCTTTTGCATCAGCAGGAGAACCAATGTATTTCCATGTTTTATTTCCTTCATTACCTGCACTAACCACTACAATGATACCTTTTTGAGCAGCTATCGTGGCAGCTCTGCTTGCTCTTGAATTTTCTCCGTTCATATCTTCATACTGAAAATCCATTGAACTCTCATCAAAAATAGTATAAGATAAAGAAGAATTTACTAAATCTACTCCTACGCTATCAGCATATTCAATTCCTGCTACCCAAAAGTCTATTTCTACAAGGTATTCAGAGCTATCATTTTCTGTCCTGATTAGCCAATATGAAGCATCAGGAGCTGAGCCTATGTATTGTTCTGGTAAGTTAGCAGTCATGATGGATAATACATTTGCTCCGTGAAAATGAGCTTCAAAAATATCCAAATCCGACAATGATACAATATCCTTCGTTCCTAACAATCGATTTTGTAATCGTAAGCTATCAAAAGCTGGATTAATATTTACATGTGTAAATCCTGCATCTAAAACGCCAATATGAATATTCTTTCCTCTCAATCCATTCTTTAATAAATAATCTCCACCCACTTGTTTGATTTGATTTGCATAATCATTTTGCTCAGCCGGAACTTTAAATTTTGTTTTTTTAGAAATTTTAGCGGAAGGAGAAGTTGTTTTGCCAGTATATTGTGTCCATTTTACAAATGGTAACGACCGAATGTTTGCCATAAGATTTGAATCTTGCAACAAAACAGTTAAACCGTTTAGCCATTTACTGCAACAATGAATTTTTGCTCCTGTTTGTTGAATTAAATTTAAATAAGATGGATTAATTGGTAAATCAGTTGAATCTAAAGGAATAGAAAAAAACTTTCTTCGTTCTATGGCTCGCTCTGAAAGATATTCCAATGGTTCTTCTAATGAAAACGGACTATTTTTTTTATCTGACAATTGAACATAAAAAAAATAATTGGTTTCTTGAGAATGACCTTGGCAAAACATTATCCAAAAACCAAAAAATAAAAACCACTTTTTATAAATGATAATTTTTCTCATCATCCCTGAATATTACCATTTTAAAAATATTTTTGTATTCAATTCCAATAAATTAGCTAGGGTTAATAATGTTTATTTTGAACAAAGAGGAAGATTTTTGGCTTCCTCTTTGAAAATTTGGTATTTTATTATTCTTTAGGCATCATTACTACTTCTATCACATTGTTTTGATCGACTAGTTTTTTCAGCGTAGTTTGAATGAATAATGGTGTAACTTCTTCTACCGAAGACTTATAATCGGTTACTAAATTCAAATGATCTTGATAGTAAAGATAGATAGCATTTTGCCACCAGCCATTATTTTCTACATCTTCAGCGTATTTTTTCAACATTGTTTCTTTTACTTTTTGCACATCATCTTTGCGGGGTCCATTGGCGATGATATTATTGATTTCATCGTAAATGATGCTGATCATTTTAGGTTGTTTTTCTGGATCGGTATCAAATTGGATCATAAGTATTGCGTCTTCAATCGGTTTATTATCAATACTTCCACGCACTCCAACACCATAAGAACCACCTTCTTTTTCACGAACACTTTCCAGATAACGAATATTTAAAATATTTCCTATGGCACTCATAGCCGTCCTGTTTTGTAAATTAAAAGGCATTTGTCCATGATAAGCAATAAAATTTGAAGCTTTTTTTACTTGCATTTCTTTTGTGAAATGATTGTTTACTCTCCCTTCAGGTTTTCTTATCTGATCATCTGTAAATGTTTCTTTCATATTGGTGGTACGTAAACCTCCCAAATAAGTACAAATAAGTTTTTTCAATGATTCATTTTGTGGATCAATATTTCCTGTAAAGATGAAAGTAAAATCAGCAGGATTGGCAAATCGTTCAGCAAAAATAGACAATGCTTTATCTTGATTTACTTTTTCTATTGTGCTCAAATTCAACAAAATAGTACGTGGATGATGATTCGTGAGCATAACAGTAATACTATCAGAAAAGGCTTTATCGGGATTTTTTTCACTATTAGACAAAATAGCTTTATAAGTATTCATTAAAGCTGTAAAAGCATCATCATCTCTCCGTAAAGCTGTAAAATGCAAATAAATTAACTGTAACATGGTTTCAAAATCAGAAACGGAAGAATTCCCTGAGAAACCTTCCTCATAAGAAGATATATAAGGCCTAACACTGACAATTTTCCCTGTTAGTAATTTTTTTAAATCTATTTGTGAAAATTCTGCTAAACCATTATTTGAAATAATTTCAGAGGCAAACGCACCAGAAATTAGATCTTCATTATTTATAATTTTCGCCAAACCTCCGATGCTATACGCATTCAGCAAAATTTCATCCTTTTTGAATTTAGTCGGTTTCAAAATCACTTTCACACCATTGCTTAATAACCATTCAGTTGTTTCCAGTGTTGAATTTTTAGTTACTTTTTTTATTTTTCCAGCTTTAGGCACTTGTCCAATTAATGGTTTATTAATTTGCTCATCAACTTTTGGTGTTAATTCAACAGTTTTGGTATTTTCGATCAATTGTCGGATTTGTTCCTCAGTAGGGATTTTAACAGTTTCTTTTTCAGGAGCCATAATAGAAACAATCATATTTGTATCTGTAACATATGATTTGGCTAATTGATTTACCATGTCTACATTTACTTGTGGTAGTATCATCTGCAATGTTTGATATTCCCATTCGATACCGGGAATAGGTTCGTTATTTAAAAAATGACCTATATATTCCTTGACAAACTCGCTATTTTTTAGATTTTCTCTTTCATTATATCGTTTTTCAACTTGCTTTATTAAATTTGCTTTTGCTCTTTCTAACTCTGAATTTACGAAACCAAAACGCTTGATTTTTTCGGCTTCCAGAAGCAAAGCCTCTAATCCTTCCAATTCTTGTCCTTCTTTTGGAATAGCTAATAACTGGAAAGCATCTTTCGATTTAACCAATTCTCCATAATTAGCATAACCTGCCACAAAAGGAGCATCGGGTTTCATTGTAATTTCATCAAATCGATCTTGCATAATATTGGAGATCAACGAATTAATAAGCTCAATCACATAACCATTCATTGACAATTTAATCTCTGCTGGTAGTTTATTATGCTTGTAATACAATTCTATTCGAGTTTGAGGAGCTTCTGGATCTGTTACAATCGAGATAATTGGTTCTTCATTGTCAAAAATTGGATAAATTGGACGTTCTGGAGCATTTTCATTTTTCTTTATGTCTGTAAATAATTCTTTAATTTTTGCTTCAACTTTATCTACATCAACGTCACCTACAATTATTATTGCCTGTAAATCTGGTCTATACCATTTATTGTAATATTCACGAAGCTCATCTGGTTTAAAATTTTTAATCACTGCTGTATCTCCAATTATATCCCGTTTAGCATATTGTGAACCAGGAAATTTTTTCTTATTTGATTCAGCCCACATGCGGCGATAAGCATTTTGTCCTTGTCGCCATTCTTCTAAAATTACACCTCTTTCTGCTTCAATTTCATCATCTTCTAATAATATAAAATGTGACCAATCATGTAAAACCAACAAAGCACTGTCAATAATACTTTCACGAATAGTAGGTACATTCGAAAGATGATATACCGTTTCATCAAGTGAAGTATAGGCATTGATGTTTTGACCAAATTTGACACCAATTGATTCAAAATAATCAATAATTTTTTTACCAGGGAAATGAACAGTTCCATTAAATGCCATATGTTCAAGAAAATGTGCAAGACCATTTTGATAATCTTCTTCTAAAATAGCGCCCACTTTTTGAACGATATAAAAATCAGCACGTTGTTTGGGAAATTGATTGGATCGAATGTAATACGTGAGTCCATTTTCTAATTTGCCATACCTTACTTTCGGATCAATAGGAAGAGGCTGAAATTGTTGTTGTGAAAATAACGAAAGAGAAAAAAGCGTCAGTGCAGTTAATAAAATAAACCTTTTAACTCTAAAATCTTTATTTATCATAATAAAAAATTTTTAAAAATGAACTTTGCTGAATTCAAGTCACAAATGCAACTTTTTGGTTAGACAAATTTCGTAATAAAAATTCATTTGGTGTTAAGAAATTTAATTTTT
This sequence comes from Paludibacteraceae bacterium, assembly GCA_018056165.1. GTDB lineage: Bacteria > Bacteroidota > Bacteroidia > Bacteroidales > Paludibacteraceae > MVYY01. The sequence goes on from JAGPGD010000068.1 coordinate 7,258, forward strand.
TTCTTGGTCTGTTGTTCAAAATATCTTCTACTCGCTTTAT
>JAGPGD010000069.1 GCA_018056165.1 Paludibacteraceae bacterium
ATATGTGGCGACGGCAGAATTTCACACTGAAGATTGCAACAAAGGTGCGGTATTATCAGAACAGGAATTTGGATTTTCGCTTCTTGGGGGCATCAGGCAAAAGCTCATACGGATAAAAGCGGGGAAAGCCGATGAAACTTTTCTGAAAGGTTTTGAATTTGAGTTCAAACTAACTGCACCGGTTGAGCTGATGCGTATAGGTTATTACTCCGGCTTCGGCGAAAAAAACAGTTTGGGGTTCGGGTGCGTGGAGGTGGTTTAGACCTGATAGGTTTTGGAACGATTAAAAGAAAAAGGCGATGAAACAGATGATTAAAACAGTGGATTATGAATGGCTTAGCCAATAATAAAGATAATGAATTTAAAACGATTCTATAATGAAGTTTTAGGTTTTGATCCATATAACTACCAATTAAAAGTTGCAGAATTACTTTTAAATGGCAAGAATGTTATTATTTCAGTACCAACTGGTGCAGGTAAAACATGGTCATCCATAATACCATATTTATATGCAAGGAAAAATGGTATAACAAATTTCCCACAAAAGCTCATATATAGTTTACCTCTACGGACACTTGCCAATTCCATCCATCGGGATGTAGAGAGAATAGTTGCTAACATCTTTAAAGGAAGTACTTCTCTCCAAACTGGCGAATCTAATAATGATATATACTTTGAAAAGGATATTATTTTTTCAACTATTGATCAAACATTGAGTAATTTTCTATGCTTTCCTCTGCCGCTTTCAAAATCACAGGCTAATATTAATGCAGGAGCATTAATTGGCAGTTACCTTGTATTCGATGAGTTTCATTTACTTGAACCTGAACTTTCCATGGCTACCGCTTTAGGAACATTGAAAATTCTCGGGGAAACCTGCCGTTATTGTATTATGACGGCAACCCTCAGCGATTCATTTATTGAAAAACTCAAAGCAAATCTACCTGATGCCGAAATAGTAACTTTGAACGAATTTAAAGAAGACATACCCAGAATAAAGTCATTAATAAAGAGTCCTAATAAAGCAAATAAAAAGGATTTAATTATAAGGAAAAATGAAAAAATAAACGCCAATACAATTATTGCTGCACACCGTCCAAATTCAAGGACTATTGTAATTTGCAACCGTGTAGAAACTGTGCAGAATCTATATGTTGAAGTTAATAAATTTAAAAGTAAAGAAACCCAGGTAATATGCCTTCACTCAAGGTTTTTTGACAAGGATCGCAGGATTAAAGAAGCACAAATAAAAGATTTATTTAGCAAAGATAGTACTGCAGATGTTATTCTGATCTCCACGCAGGTAATAGAAGCAGGGATGGATATTTCATGTAATGTTATGCATTCCGAAGTTTCGCCGGTAAATTCCTTTTTGCAAAGAGCTGGAAGATGTGCCAGGTTTGAAGGTGAATACGGAATTGTTTATGTTTATGACTTACTTGATTTAAATGAAAAAGAAAGAATACTATTAGCACCCGAAAACGATGAAGACAAGAAGGAAATCAGGGCTTTAAATAATAAGTACCTGCCTTACGATGAAGGATTATGCATTGCAACCCTTGAAAATTTGACAAAGTATAACTGTTTGGACGAAAAAATTGCAGGAACATTGGTAAACGACATACTGTCGTGTAAAGAAAATACATATTTTGAAAAGATTGAAACGAGCCAGTTCAATAAAAACAAAATTCGTGATGCATGGAAAGATTACACAAAAGGCCATTACAGGCGTACTATACGCGATATACAAAGTATCGAAATTGTAATCATCGAAGAAACAGAAAGAGAACAGATAGAGTATGATCCATTTAGTTATGAATCTGTTGGAGTCTTCAGGTGGAGTTTTATTAGCTGGATAAAGGAAAAAATTGAAATTGCACGAAAGAACGATGAATATTGTGCGTGGATAGCCGAAGAAAATACAGTTATTGATTTCGGAAATACATCAGGTTTTTGCCTGAAACCTGTAACAGATATTAAAACTTTAACAACTGCCGACCGCGTATTTGTAAATAAAAATTATTTCTTTTATGACCCATCCTTAGGACTCAATTTTCTATTTGGAAACAATACTTCTCCTAAAAAGGATGGAAAAATTAAGGATCAATATCCACCATTAAAAAAAGATACTTATTACCAACATTGCAAAGCATTAATTCAATGTTACGAAAGTGAATTAATGCCAAATCTTTCATTTGCAAAAGCTCAAATAGCCCGCTTGCTAAAAAAGCAGGGAATAGAAATAGGGGATATTGACCAACTAATTATATTAATGCTCATACTGCACGACTATGGTAAGCTTAATGTTGAATGGCAAACACCTATTAAGGCCTATCAGAAGGAGAAAGCCTCAATAGATACCAGGTTTTCATTTGACCCTAATGAAATACTTGCACATACTGATTTTGACAAGAATAATAAGAAAGATATAGAATTAGCTATAAAGTATAACTTGCAATCCAAGCCACCCCACGCTGGTATAGGTGCAATAGTGATAAAGGACATACTGGAAAGGGATTATCAATTGCCTGAAGAAATTGCAGGTAGTGTATGTAATGCTATTGCCAAACACCATTCAGTAGAAACAGACACTTATAAAGCGTACGATGTCAAAAATAATGATAATGATGTTATGAGATTATTAAAAGAGTATTCATTTAACAGTAATCCAATAAAGATAAAGAAACGGGATGGATTTATTGACATAGATATTATTAATGAATATGAATATCTTCTTTACTTTATTTTTGTAAGGATATTAAGACTTGCCGATCAGAAGGCAACTGAAAATTGTCAAAAATATTTACTATGATAAAAGAACTATCAGTAAAGAAACAGAGCGGTACCTATGCAGAAGCCCTTGAAGCTTTAGGTTTGGCAGAGTTATTATTTCAGGTTTTAATACAAAATAACCAAAATTTGAGAGTTATTATAAAAAATTCAGAAAATGAATATAAAATTATTAGTCCTGTTACCATTACTAACGAAATGATTGAAAATACAAACTACTTCCAACTGTTCAAATACATTAAAAAGGACGGGACGACAACAGTACCTGAAACCATTTCGGATTATTACGATTATCAGCGACAAAGGACTTGGAAAAATGAAAAAAGAGACAGGATAAATCTGGTAAATAAGGACTTTAAAGGCAAAGAACATGAGACAGAGCGAAATAAAAAGCTTGCTGAGATTGAAAAGTTCTATGAAGAAACAAATAGAATTGATACAGAACTTGACGTTATCACACAATTAGCCGGAGCTAATCAGTATGCAAGCTTTACAAAACTTTACTTCAATTTTTACAATAACTGCGATAAATTCAGCGGTTTATTAAAAGAAATTTTGTACATCTATTCCGAACCTACTTATAAAACCAAAATTGATTATAAAAATCTGACAGATTTCAACAAAGATATTACTTGCCTTCAGCTATTTAACCCGAACCAGGGAAAAGGATTAAATAAAGACAAAGCGAATGGCTTAAACGCAACGAATTTTAAAAATTCATGGGTAACAGAATCATTAAAAGTTACCGGTGCGTTGCATAGTATGCTTTGTCAACTTGTAAAAGTAGGTACAGGTTATGATATGAAAATATTTGTACCGGAGTACAACGAAATTTTATATGATAAACAACGCAAGTTGGTACAAAAGTTTAAAAAGTATATAAAAGCTAATACTCCTATCAAAATTGACATTTTAAATATTTTGCTTTTTACTAAAACTTTTATAGAGTTAACTCCTGAATTCAGGGGGAATATCAAAAACACTCTGAATGGATTTTATTCGGTATATCAAAAAGATTTAGGTCAGAATAAAGCAGTTGTAAATATAGCCCATATTCAAACACCCGACTTCATTAATATTAATAGCGAAGATGATGCTGGTGACTGGGTAAACGTGTTGAATTACTTAATAACCCTTATATCAAGAATTGATGAACAAGGGGACGCAATACAAGGACTTTTATCATTTCGCAATTTTTTAAGTAGTTCAAATTTGGAAAGCTTTTTCAGATTTTGCAGATGGTATTCTGTTTATTTTTCGCAGGCATTAGCCCATGAAACGTACTATAAATTGCCAATATCACCCAATTTCTTAAATAAATTATTCAAACTTATGGAAACAGAAAATATTAAACTTACTGAAATCATCGAAAATGAAGGATTTAAAAGTATAGCAAAAGCTATACGGAAAAGCACAGTCTCATTACAGTATACGCCAAAAGAACAGCGTAAATTTGAGATTCGTTATGGATTGGCCCAGGAAATCCAAAATAAATCAAAATCAAAAACTGACTTAGCAACACTCATAGGCGAATTTGTAGGTGCATATAATGCAGAAACTGCACGCGTAAAAGAAAAAACAGGTGAAGGTTTCAGAGCTACTGTGAAGGAAGAAGAAATTTTGAAATTTATCGAACTTTTGGATAAATATCCCTCCCGGCTTGTGGGTTCTCTGTTGTCTGCCTATGGCTTTGCTTTAGAAAAAAAGGATGCCTTAACAAAAGAAGGAGTAAGTGAACCAAAAGACGAAGAATAATAAACGTTAAAACTATAAATGATGGAAAATAAGACTATCGCATCGATCTCCATTAGTGGAGAAATTACATTAAACCTCCATTCATTAAACAACGAAGGCGGTGAAGGTAATCAAATAATCACAAGACAAGTAACTGTTATTGATAAAAATAGTACCGAGCATACCGTTAACGCTATTAGTGGTGATATGTTTAAGCACATACATGTTGGTCATTTGATTAACTATGCTGCGTCTAAAAATCTGCCATTATGTTCAAATTGTAAAATTTTCGATCCTAACAGGCTTTCAAGCGGCGAAGACCTTGGAAAGGCATTGACCGGCAATTATGAAGACAAACAGGTAGTGGATCAGTTAATTGAACAATGTATTATTGACGATACTCATGGTGTTTTGGTAACCAAAATCGGGAATAAAAACAAAAATGTTCCACGCAAATCCGTTATAGAATTTGGCTGGACTGTAGGTCTTCCTGAAAAAAATAATACTGAAACATACGTTCATACTAAATTGGTTTCAGACTCCGCATCAAAGAAGAGCGACGATGCCGGAAATGTAGGGCAGAATATCTTTCACCGTCCTGCGAATTATGGCATTTACGCATTAGTTTGCAGCATTGATGCCTACCGCATTTCATTTAACGATATTACCAGGAAGTATGTACGTAATATTAATCGTAAAGATCGCTATCAGGCACTTTTAATAAGTCTTTTACACACATTTATCAATCCCAAGGGTGCAATGACAAGCACACAAAAGCCGCATATCACAGATTTTAAAGGTATAGTAGCTGTATCTTATAAACTTGTTCCGGCGCCAACCATTAGTCCCTTGAATGATAATTATAAATGCGAGATTGTGACAATTGCCCAAAACCTTAATAGAATTGAACCGGATAGCATAGAAATCAAACCATTTGACGGATTGGGAGTGTTAAGCGGGATTATTTCTGATTTAATGCAATATGAACCATATCAAATACAATAAACCTATGGTAAAATTTGGTGCAGTTTTCAGACCAACAACCCTGTTTTCGCTGAAAGATAGTAATTCAACCAATTCAGGAGCAAAAACATTGTTTCTACCGTCGCCGTATGCTATAAAAATGGCGCTTATTAACCAGTCCATCACCTGTGATAATATTGATTTTAATGACAAAAAGGCGTTTGAAAAGGTTAGGGATGCCCAAATATCATATTATCTCGCTGGTAATTATTGCGTAAATAATTGCTTTATCAAAATTCTGCGACCCAAAAGAGACGATGTGGGCTTTCAAGAAACCGTAGCTTTTCGCGAATATATTCACATTTCTGACGATATTATTATAATATTTGAAGTTGCCGACGAAACTTATAAACATTTTTGGCAGAATTATCTCCACCGGATCAGTTACTTTGGTAAGCGTGGTTGCTTCTTCCAGTTCATTGAATATCTGGATAACCCGCCTGAGCCTAATGTTCATGAATTTAACTCCGCGAATATTTCTGGAATGTCAGGTTTATTGCAGCAGTACGATGACTTCGACAGCAAAGCATCTTTTGAAAATATAAATAACTATTCGGTAAAACCAGCAAGACGTAAACAAAAGATATTTATTCTGCCCTTATCATTTAAGAAATCATCCAAGAATTATACATCTTTTTATGTTAAGGAATGAAGCAACAAAATAAATCCCGATTCTATTGCCCGTTCCCGAACTTTGCCTTACATACAAAAGCTATTGTCTGGAAGGCCTGAAAGAAAGCCTGCTTTGCAACCTTAATCTCTATGACCAGCAAAATTAAAAGGAGTTTATATTTGGTGCATATAAGAAAACGATGAACAACCCCAGAGCCCCGTAGGGACGTAATATCGGTAGCCCCGTTAGGGACATAATATCGATAGCCCCGTTAGGGACGAAATATCGGTAGCCCCGTTAGGGACAAAATATCGGTAGCCCCGTAGGGACGTAATATTATTAAACGAATTCAAAACATTATGGCAAACACATACACGCAAATTCATATTCAGGCGGTTTTTTCCGTGCAAAACCGGGATTGTATAATCCATAAAAGCTGGAAAGATGAATTATACATAAAATCCGACCCAAATTTTTCAACACAACAAATTCTGGAAAAATGCGTGCATGCTTTTCCTGACAACCAGTTGAAAAATATAGCTTCAAAAGAAGGCTGGTCAAAAGAATATAATATTTAACTTATATAAATCCAATGCAAAAACAAAATCAACTTTCACCTGAGAAATACATTATTACAAAAGGCCATCAACTTACCTTCCATGACTGCTTTGTGAACGAAAACTGGCAAGAGGAAGGTATGGCAACCGTCCTG
>JAGPGD010000070.1 GCA_018056165.1 Paludibacteraceae bacterium
ATTTTAAAAAGTGCCTTTCTTCACTTTTCTTCATCCCCTACCCTTTCAAGAATTTGTTCAGCATGTTTTTTGGTATCAATTTCTTCCTGAGGAATAATATGCGTTATGATACCATTTTCATCAATAATAAAAGTAGTTCTCTCAATTCCAAAATATTTCCTTCCAAAACGTTTTTTCTCTTTAAAAGTTCCAAACAGTTCACCCAACCGATGATCGGTATCAGTAATTAACGTAAAAGGAAGATTGTTTTTGAGAATGAATTTTTGATGGGAAAGAATATCATCTGTACTCACACCAATTATTTCAAAATTTCTGCGACGCAACTCGGCATAATTATCCCGAAAACTACAGGCTTCCGACGTACAGCCAGAGGTATTATCCTTTGGATAAAAATACAATATCAATTTTTTTCCTTTAAAATTTGAGCTATAAATTTTTTTTTCGTTTTGATCAACTCCCAAATAATCAGGAATTTTATCTCCAACTTGTAATGCCATAACTAATTTAAGATTAAATTGTTTATTAAAATTCATTGCAAAATCAAACAAAAATAATATTTTACTTTCAGAAAATCAAAGTTGAATGAAAAAATGCGCTCCTAATTTTATCAAAACTGTAAAAGAGTTTTTACAAATTTACTTGTATTTTGTTTTTCATGTATTTCTTATCAAAAAATATCCAAAGAAAAACTTATACCAAGCAACTTTAAAAATAAAAAAGTTTACTTGAATTTACGACGAATAAACAAAATGAAGGAAAAAATAATTTATTTTGTATATGATCCTTCAAAAAATACAACTTTTATTTTTTTACCAATAACTTTTCATTATTTTTTACTAATTTTGTCAGTAGTTTTATGTCAGAATTACAGGAAACATATTAAAGAAAGGAAGTAAGCATGCAAATTTCAGAAATACAAGCCGTGAAACAACGGTTTGGCATCATTGGAAATTCAGAACTTTTGAACCGAGCTATAGATATTGCAGTTCAGGTTGCTCCAACTGATTTATCCGTTTTGATTACTGGAGAAAGTGGTGTGGGAAAGGAAAATTTTCCTCAAATTATTCATTATTACAGTCAACGAAAACATGGTCCCTACATAGCTGTAAATTGTGGAGCTATTCCCGAAGGAACGATTGATTCCGAATTGTTTGGTCATGAAAAAGGTTCTTTTACTGGCGCTATGGCTGAGCGAAAAGGTTATTTTGAAGTGGCTGATGGCGGTACCATTTTTTTGGATGAAGTTGGCGAATTACCCCTTTCAACTCAGGTTCGGCTATTGCGGGTTCTCGAAGCAGGTGAATTTATGAAAGTAGGATCTTCTAAAATTCAAAAGACTGATGTTAGGGTAGTTGCTGCTACGAATTTTAATATCCCTGAAGCTCTTCGTGAAGGTCGTTTCAGAGAAGATTTATATTATCGGCTCAATTCTGTTCCCATTTATATACCGCCTTTAAGAGATCGAAAAGAAGATATTGTATTGTTGTTCCGAAAATTTGCTGCAGATTTTGCTGAAAAATACCATATGCCCCCTATCAGATTAACTGAAGATGCTAAAGAATTATTAACAAACTATTATTGGAGAGGAAATGTTCGTCAGCTTAAAAATATCACCGAACAGATTTCTGTAATTGAACATGAACGAGAAATTAATGCAGAAATTTTAAAAGCTTACTTGCCGAAAGAAGAATTTGAACGTTTACCTGCTTTGTTAACTTCGCATCACCACAATCAAAAAACATTTGCAAATGAGCGAGAAATACTTTATCAAATTCTTTTTGATATGAAACAGGATATGATAGAGCTGAAAAAATTAGTTTTTGATTTAATGAATGCTCAAAAAGTAGAGATGCAACCAGAGTACTTTAATGTTGTTCCTCCTTATGCTCCATCTTCAGTAGTAGCTCAATCAGACAATTTGATAACATCTCCCGCCGATTTTAATCTCCAAAAAGAAGATGCTTTAACTAAAAATTTGCCCCGGAATGGGAAAATAAATACTTCTGTTCCTTATCAAGAAGCTCAAGAGTACGAGGAGCTGGAATCTATACAACAGCCTCTTTCGTTAGAAGATATGGAACGACAAATGATTAAGCGGACACTTGAAAAACATCGGGGAAAAAGAAAAGCTGCTGCTGAAGAATTAAAAATTTCAGAACGGACATTGTACAGAAAAATCAAACAATATGGACTTGAATAATGAAAAAAGAATGAATAATTTTTCTAACAGATTCTTTTTTATAAGGAGATATTTATTGTTTTTTTTCTTTTTATATGTTATGGGAGTTTCTTGTACCGTATCTTATAAATTCAATGGAGCTTCTATTGATTATAGTAAAATAAAATCTATCTCTATTTCTGATTTTCCTAACATGGCTGAATTAGTTTATCCGCCGCTCTCTCAGGAATTTTCAGAAGCATTGCGTGATATCTATACCCGCCAAACTCAATTGAAAGTTTTGCAGCAAGGTGGCGACCTGCATCTGGAAGGAGAAATTGTAGATTATCAATTAACACCAATGTCTATCAGTGCCGATACTTATGCAGCAGAAACAAAATTAACTATTTCGATAAAAGTTCGTTATACAAATTCCAAAAATCCCTCGGATGATTTCGAAAAAACTTATTCTGCCTATCAAACTTTTGACAGCTCAAAAATGCTCACCGATGTGGAAGAAGAATTAGTAAAAGAAATCATTACTGAAATCATTGAAAATATTTATAATGATACGGTAGCAAAATGGTAAAAAGTTTTTTAACAACGGTTCATTACTTGAAATAATGAAATGAAAAATGACGTATGAAGAATTCATTGAATTTATCAAATTCCCTGACCATCTAACGGTTGAAAATATTTTTGACCTGAAAGAATTGGTAAACCGTTATCCTTTTTTTGTTCCTGCAAGGATGCTTTATGTAAAAGCTTTACAGTTATCAAACAGCATTCATCTGGAGCAAAATATTAAAAATGCCGTTGTATATTGTTCGGATAGAAAATGGTTGTATGATTTTCTTTTTTCTTCCAGAAAAGAATCTTTGAAGTCTTCTCCTCGTCCTGAGCGAAAAAATTTAACAGGTTCTTATTTTGATTTGCTCGAAATGACAAATAATAAGCAAACCGGTTCCAAACAATCATTAAAAGAATTAGCAGAACAATTAAAAGCTGCACGCTCGTCAATTATTGAGAAAAGTCCTTACAAAGAACAAAAAAATCAGAGACCTTTGAATATAAATATTGAAACCACAAAAGCAAATAAAGGAGAAAACAATTTTCAAGAAAAAGGTGGAAACGAACAAAACTTATCTTCTTTTAATCCAATAACAACTGAAGAAAAAGTCAAAAAACTGGTGAAAGAGAAAAATTATGAAGAGGCAGTAAAAATTTTGAAGGAATTAAATTTGAATAATCCAGAAAAAAGTATTTACTTTGCAGACCAAATTCATTTTTTGGAAAAGGTGATTGAATATTTAAAAAAATAATTATCCGATAGTTATGTACCTTTTGTTTACCATTTTAATTGTAGTAGCTTCCATATTACTTGTTTTAGTAGTATTGGTGCAAAATTCAAAAGGTGGAGGTCTGGCAGCAGGCTTTTCTTCTTCCAATCAGTTTATGGGTGTTCGTAAAACCACTGATTTTCTTGAAAAAGCAACATGGACACTGATAGCCTTTATTGTAGTTTTTTCAGTTGCCGCAGCAGGCATTCATTCTAATCAAACAGGCGGAAATAAAGAATCTGAAATTAAGGAGCAATACCAAAAAGCTCAAAAAGAGGTACCTGGAGCCGTAATTCCTGATTTTGGCGAATTACCAGAAAATGTACCTTCTTCTCCAGAAAAAAATAATGGTGGTGAACTTCCTAAAATTCCTACCCCTGAAAAATAAAGAAAAATTCAAATATTAAATGTATTTTAAAGAGGATGGCAATAAAAACAACCATCCTTTTTTGTTAAAATTTATGTTAACCTTCCTTCAGTTTATCAGATTATCTTTATTTTTGTAAATTATTCATTCACATTATGGAAATTTCAGAATTGTACCAGTTATTTCTTCGACATCCTGTTATTTGTACGGACAGTAGAAATTGTGTGCCTGACTCATTATTTTTTGCTTTAAAAGGGAAAAATTATGACGCGAACATTTTTGCTTTATCAGCTCTTGAGAAGGGATGCTCCTATGCAGTGGTGGATGATAAAAAATATGCTATTGATAAACGTTTTATTTTAGTAAAAGATGCTTTACAAAGTTTACAAGAACTGGCTCATTTTCATCGTAAACAATTTGATATCCCAGTTATAGCTATTACTGGAACCAATGGAAAAACTACAACAAAGGAATTGATCAGCATGGTTCTGATGGAAAAATATAATTTATTGTCTACAGAAGGAAATTTGAACAATCATATTGGCGTTCCACTTACTTTACTGCAATTAAAGCCTGAACATCAAATAGCCATTATCGAAATGGGAGCCAATCATCCAGGAGAAATCAAAAAATTAGCTGAAATTGCTTCTCCCAATTATGGCTTGATTACTAATGTTGGAAAAGCTCATCTGGAAGGTTTTGGATCATTGGAAGGAGTAATGCAAGCAAAAGCAGAATTGTACGAATATATCTATCAGGAAGGAGAAGCTATTTTTATTAATAAAAAGAATCAATATTTGCGACAAATGGCTAAAAAAGCTGGTTTTACTGATGTTAGTAGAAAAATTGAATATTGTTTGAATCCAATTGAAAAGAATGTTAATATTACAGGTGAAATAGTAGATTGTGCTCCTTATTTAGTTCTGAAAACCACCACAAACGAAGGAACATTTGAAATAAAAACGAAATTAATTGGTGATTACAATGCTGAAAATGTTTTAGCTGCTGTTGCGGTAGGGAATTTTTTTGGTGTACACAATGAGCAGATAAAACATGGAATAGAAAATTACCAACCACAGAACAATCGTTCACAATTTAGTGTTACTCAGCATAATAAGTTGATCATTGACACCTACAATGCCAATCCAACCAGTATGCAGGCAGCTATTTTGAATTTTGCAGATATGAAATTCTCGCCAAAAACTTTAATCCTTGGTGAAATGTTAGAGCTGGGAGAACAAAGTGAAGAAGAACATCAAAACATTATCAATTTATTACAACAAAAAAACTTTCAGAACGTTTTTCTGGTGGGAAAACAATTTTCCAAAGTAAATAAAACTTATCCTTCTTTTGAAAATGTGGAGGATTTGATAATTTATTTAAAGCAGCATCCGCTGTCTGATCAGTATATTCTTATTAAAGGCTCCAGAGGAATTTATTTAGAGAAAGTATTGCCTTTTTTATAGAATGATAACGAAATAATTGATTTTTTAGTAGATCAAAAAATGAATTTTGAGACATGAAGAAAAAAAACTTGACTATCATTATCATTTTATCAGCAGTCGTTCTTATATTAGGAATTTTCTTAATCTATAATTATAAGAAAACCAAAGAAAAAGAAGCTGAAATGGCTGAAATGGTTGAAATGATGAATTTTGAAAAAGAACAACTTGAAAAAGACTATTCAAATTTAGCTCTGGAGTACGATACTTATTCTTCAAAAATAAGCAACGACTCACTAGTACAACTGCTGCAAAAGGAAAAAATGAAAGTTCAACAATTGTTGGAAGAACTAAGAATTACCAAAGCAACAAATGCCAAACGAATTGCAGAACTAAAAAATGAATTGACGGTGCTTAGAGCAGTAATGGCAAATTATGTTCATCAAATTGATTCATTGAATGCTGCCAACAAGTTATTAAGAACAGAAAATATAGAAGTAAAACGAAAATATGAACAGGTAAATGAAACTGCCAAGCAGCTTGCTAAAGAAAAGGAAACTATGAAAGAAGTAATTACTCGTGCTTCCATGCTCGAAATTACCAATTTCAGCATGACACCATTGGATAGTAAAAATAGAAAAACACAGCGATACAGCAAAATTACTACGTTACAATTTAATTATACTATTAGTAAAAATCCTACAACTCAACCTGGAAACAAAACCTTGTATTTACGAATCACCCAGCCAGATGAAGAGGTGCTAGTAAAAAATCCCAATGACCTCTTCTCTTACGAAGATAAACAAATTGCCTATTCTGCAAAGAAAGATTTTGAATATTCAGGTGAAGCTATAAGTGACGTTATTTATTGGAAAGTAGATCGCGTCCTACAAATTGGAACGTATCGTGCCGATTTTTTTGTGGATGGCTTCAGGATCGGAAGTTTCACTTTTGAAATTGAAAAGTAACCTACCAAAATAAAGATTAAACATAAATAAAGAATAGCGTGTATATCAATTGATTGCACGCTATTTTTGTTTATAAGTTTCTTATCATTTATACATAATTATTGTTTTTTATTGTATATATTTTTATCTTATCGTTCGGCGTTGCCTTTTGTTCGGCATAGCCTTTTGTCCGGCGTAGCCTTGTGTTCGGCTTAGCCTTCAGGCTACGTCGTATTTTTTTCTGGCGAAGGCATTTGCCTGAGCCAAAATCTCCTGATTTTAACCGCTCATAAAACCAAACATTTCGCCGAGCAAAAATAACATCCGCTATTATTTTGGCACTTTTGCTAAGTTCAACATAGAACGGATTTTCCTTCCAGAATTTTGAGAAATTGTTATCAAAGTCTTTCTCAATGGGGGAATGTGATTTTTAGTTTTTTTCTTGTACGCAAGGAATAATTTTATAATTTTTTCTATAATATTTTGTAGATTGATATTTTTTAATTATATTTGCAAATTAAATGTACGCAAATATGTATATACAATCTATTCAAAGTAAAT
>JAGPGD010000019.1 GCA_018056165.1 Paludibacteraceae bacterium
ATACAGCGGTGTGTCCTGAAACAGGTGAATCCTATTCTTTAATACTTCCCTATGCAAATACTTTATGTATGAATCTATTTATGGAAGGTTTTTCAGAAGAATTCCACGATTATAGAATTATCATGGCAATGGACAAAGCCTCCTGGCATACAGGAGAAAAAGCAAGGAATAGGGAAAATATAGTTCCGTTGTTCCAACCATCGCATTCCCCTGAAGTAAATCCTGTAGAGAATTTATGGCATCATATAAGAGAAAAAGGAGGATTTAAAAATAGAACCTTCGAATCTTTGAAAGATGTTGAAGATACATTAGCAGAACAAATGAATAACTACGAGGCAAGCCTCGAGGAATTCTTTTGATTAAAAAATCTGGACAAAGAAGCGGTAAAATCAGTCTTCATTTTAAAACTGATTTGCTACAAAATTTTGATAAAGAAACAGGATGATTGAAAAAATCATCCTGTTTCTTATTTTTTACTTGTTACGAAAATTTTTCATATTCTTCATGAAGGTCAATTTCATTCCCTTTTTTGTCGAAAAATTTATATTGTAAAAAACCCAGATTTTGGGAAGCAATTACTTTGCAACCTTTGCCATATTTTTGTTTCCATTTCCATTTTAAAGGAAATAATCCTTTTGAAATATAGGCTTCCACATAAGGATGAACTTGTAGAGTAAATTCTTTAATATTTAGCTCGTTAACTAAATAATCGATTTTACTTTCTAATTGGTCAGTAAATAAAATGGAAGGTTTAATTTTTCCTGTACCAAAACAAGTAGGACACGTTTCTTCAATGTCTATATGTGTTTCAGGTCTTACACGTTGTCTTGTGATTTGCATTAAACCAAATTTGCTTAATGGAAGGATATTATGTTTAGCTCTATCATTAGCAAGCATTTCTTGCATCCTTTCATATACTTTTTGCCTATTTTCAGCATTGTGTAAATCAATGAAATCAATGACAATAATTCCTCCCATATCTCGTAGTCGTAATTGACGGGCAATTTCATCAACAGCAGCTAAATTTACTTCCAGTGCATTTGCTTCTTGATCACTGCCTGCTTTCGATCGATTTCCGCTATTTACGTCAATAACGTGCAATGCTTCTGTATGTTCAATAATGAGATAAGCTCCCTTTTTAAGCGAAACTGTTTTCCCAAAGGAAGATTTAATTTGTTTAGTTATTCCAAAATTGTCAAATATTGGAATCTCACCTTTGTAAAGTTTGACTATATCCTTTTGTTCGGGTGCTATAAGTTCGATATAATCACGTATCTCATTAAAAACTTCAGGATCATTTACATATATGTTATTAAAATTTGGACTAAATAAATCTCTAATTATTCCAACTGCTCGACCTAATTCTTCTGATAACAACGTAACTCCCCTGGATTGTTGTAGCTTATTTACAATTTCTTCCCAACGTTTTACTAAAATATTTAATTCATTATTGAGTTCAGCTACTTTTTTTTCTTCAGAAACAGTTCTTACAATTACACCAAATCCTTTTGGCTTTATGCTCTGGATTAGTTGCTTTAAGCGTGCTCTTTCGTTTTCTGATTTGATTTTTTGAGAAATCATTACTTTATCATTAAAAGGAATTAATACCAGAAAACGTCCTGCGATAGAGATTTCTGAAGTTAATCGTGGTCCTTTTGTTGAAATAGGTTCTTTTGAAATCTGAACTAATATCTCTTGTCCCGGTTTAAGAACATCATTAATAGAACCATTTTTTTCAATTTCTGGGAAGACTTTTATTTTCTGTAAAAAAGGGAATTTTTTCCTTTCGTTTAGTAATTGTGTCGTGTAGTGAGAAAGGGTATTGAAATTTGGACCTAAATCAAGATAATGAATAAAAGCATCTTTCTCGTAACCGATATCGACAAATGCTGCATTTAAACCAGGCATAATTTTTTTCACTTTTCCTAAATAGATATTTCCTACTGAAAATTGTTCTTCTCGCGATTCATGAGTTAATTCTACCAGGTGTTTATCTTCAAGCAGCGCAATAGAAATTTCCGATGGTTTCACATCGATTACTAATTCACTATTCACTTTCTTAATTTATTTTGATTATAATATAACAAAAAACAAACTTAAAGCCCCTTTGCTTTTAAGTTTGTTTTTTGGACTTTAATGACTAAAGACCAAGGTCTTATTTCTTCTTATGTCTATTTTTTCTCAGTCTTTTTTTTCGTTTATGGGTAGACATTTTATGTCTTTTCCTTTTTTTCCCGCTTGGCATTATTAATACTGCTTTTACTGTTAAATTTTTATTTTACAACATTCATAAAAGCTTTTGCAGGCTTAAATGCAGGAATGTTGTGTTCTGGAATAATAATGGTCGTGTTTTTTGAAATGTTACGAGCTGTTTTTTTAGCTCTTTTTTTCACGATGAAACTTCCAAATCCTCTGAGATAAACATTTTCATTTCTTGCTAACGAATCTTTTACTGTTTCCATAAAAGCTTCGACGGTAGCCAAAACCGTATTTTTATCTATTCCGGTTGTTTTGGCAATTTCATTTACAATTTCTGCTTTTGTCATTGTAGTAATATTTTTAAATGAGTTAATAAATTATTTAATTAATTGATATTAAATTCAAATAGAATTGCAAATATATCTCTTTTATTCTGATTAAAAAACATTTGGAACATTTTTTTTCTTTTAAATTTTATTTCTTTATTAATAGTCAGACGCATAATATTGTTTTAAAAATTTAAATCTTGGGGTTTCCTCTTAAAACTTAATTTTTTCAAAAGTAAGAAAAAATGAGATTTTTTAAAGAAAAGTATTAAATTTTTTTATTGTTTCGATATTTTACAATCATTTTCAACCTAAAAGTTATTTTTGCTAAAAAATTAGCTTTTTCTAACGTATCAAGCGATCTTTAACCATTTTGTATGATATATTTCAGTGTTTGGACTAAGTTTATCCCTATAGTTGAACAAGAATAAGCCTATAATTGATGTTTGGCAAGTTCACGATAATGGAGTTTGAGCAAAGCTCCTAATATAAATGTTTTATTCCCAAAAAAATTTTATGCAATTAAAATTTTTGTCATACACTTAGTTTTTCTAACAGTGATTTTATGAACAAATTAATTATTAGGAACCTTTTTAATTATAAAAAATTCTTGGAATAAACGCATTTATTTTTAAAAAATAATAATTTACAAATGAAAGTAGAAATATTTCCATATTATCTTGAATTTTTTAAACTATTTTTGTGTTGAATTTAATTTTACCAATAAACTAAATAGCTTTTAATTTACCGAAGTTAGAGAGCTAAAATGTATTTATTTGGTATGTTGTTAAAATTAGGGGCATAAAAATTTACTCACAATAATTTTATAATTAAGTTGATATGACAAAATTAAGTGTAAATGTTAATAAAGTAGCAACCTTACGAAATGCAAGAGGAGGAAACATACCGAATGTGTGCCAGGTGGCTATTGATTGTGAACGGTTTGGTGCAGATGGTATTACGGTCCATCCACGTCCTGACGAACGACATATTCGTTATGCAGATGTTTGGGAGTTAAAATCCGTTTTAAAAACCGAATTTAATATAGAAGGTTATCCTTCGGAAAAGCTTTTGAATTTAGTAAAATCAGTTAAACCTCATCAAGTTACATTGGTCCCCGATGCGCCTGAGGCTATTACTTCGAATGCAGGGTGGGATACTGTTAAAAATTTTGATTTTTTAAAAGATATTGTGGCTGAATTACAAGAAGAAGGTATCCGTGTTTCTATTTTTGTTGATACCAACTTAAAAAATATAGAATATGCTTCACTTACAGGTACTGATCGAGTGGAATTATACACGGAACCTTATGCAAGAGAATATTCAACAAATCGAGAAAAAGCTATTGCTCCTTTTATTGAAGCTGCTCAATTAGCAAAGAAATTAGGCTTGGGGTTAAATGCCGGGCATGATTTGAACCTTCAAAATCTTCGTTATTTACATGAAAATATCCCCTGGCTGGACGAAGTTTCTATTGGTCATGCTTTAATTTCAGATGCTTTATATTTTGGACTGCAAGAAACAATAAAGCAATATAAAAATCAGTTATTGTAAATGATACATAAAGAAATAAAAAAGGCACATATTTTGTAAAAAAAATCAGAAAAAACGATTAAAATTGATTTCAAATGAATCTATTAGTTATTTTGCAAGCCACATCAGATGTGGCAACAACTGTTGCTGAACAAACTCTACCTAAAATGAATTTATGGACAATGACCAAATATGGAGGTCCAATCATGATTATTCTGGCAGCAATGCTCGCCATTGCAATTTATTTATTCATTGAAAGGTTAATAACCATTAATGAAGCTGCTAAGGAAGATTCTTTCTTTATGGAAAGGATAAAAGATTATATTCATGATGGTAAAATTGAAGCTGCTTTGAAGCTCTGCCGTGAAACAAATTTTCCAACTGCTCGGATGATTGAAAAAGGAATCACTCGGTTAGGACGACCTATGAATGATATTTTGGTTGCTATTGAAAATGTAGGAAATATGGAGATTGCAAAATTAGAAAAAGGTCTTGTCATTATGGCTTCTATTGCTGGTGGTGCGCCAATGTTGGGCTTTTTAGGAACAGTTACAGGAATGGTAATAACTTTGTATAATATGTCTATGAAAGCTGGGGGGACTATTCTCCTGGGCGATTTGTCGGTAGGAATGTATCAGGCTATGGTTACTACTATTGGTGGACTTATTGTAGGAATTTTGGCTTATTTTGCCTATAATTATCTGGTTTCCAAAATTGATAGTGTGGTAACTCTTCTGGAATCGAGGACTATGGAATTTCTGGATCTTCTGAATGAGCCTGTAAAATAAACTTCTGGGTTCTATGTTAGCGTTAAAAAGATTTATTTTTTGAGTTTTTTATCATTTATAAAAAATTAATTCATTTTTTCCCATGGCTTTAAAAAGAAAAAATAAGGTTGAAGCAGGCTTTGTAATGGTATCAATGACAGATATTATTTTTCTGTTACTGCTCTTTTTTGTCATTGCTTCTACTTTATCTTCACCCAACGATATAAAAATAGATTTACCTCAAAGTAAAGCTAAAACTTCAACACCCGTAATTACAAAAGTATTTATTGATGGGAAATCAAATTATTTTGTTGCTCATGGGAATGAGAAACCTATACCAATTACTGCTGATTTATTGGAATCTTATATTGTGAAGTTGGCAGCTCAAGATTCCATGACCCATATTGCTTTATATGCGGATCAAAATATTCCTTATCGAAATGTGGTAAGAGTGCTAGATATTGCTAACCAACATAAAATCAAAATAGTTATTGCGACAAAACCTTTCGAGGAAAAATAACGTGAGGAAGTCTCAAATATATGGCATCATTGGATCAGCAATTAGCTGTGGGATAATACTTTTATTGCTTTTTGTTATAAAATTATCTGCTCCATCTAACATGCCACAAGAAGAAGGAATTGTAGTCAGTTTTGGAGAAAGTGAAGAAGATATGGGAAGAGGGAAAGAGCAAGGCAATTATTTGACATTTAAAGGGGCTGCTTCTCAACAAATTTCATCAGATAAAAATGAAAAATTACTGACTCAATCAGAATCTTCGGTAGCATTATCAGAACAAAAAAATGATAAAAAACAAAACGAAAATATTTCTGAGCAGGAAGAATTGAGGAAAAAAAGAGAAAATGAAGCAATTGAGAAAGCCAATGTCATTGCAACTATTTTTGGTAACGGAGGCTCTTCGGAAGGTAGTTCAGGAAACGATAATATTTTACAGGGCAATCCAGCGGGTAAGGGAGTTTCAAATGGACACGGCTGGTCACTGAGTGGAAGGGATTTAGTTGGAGGGCTTGTAACTCCCCGGTATGAAAAAAACGTAGAGGGTAAAATTACGGTAAACATTAGAGTAGATGAAAATGGGAAAGTAGTAGGTGCTTCCATTGGTTCTCCTACTACAATTTCTGATGCTGATATTAGAAAAGCAGCTATTGAAGCAGCTTTAAATACCCGTTTTACAACTGGTAAAGGAATGGTAAGCGGGACTATTACTTATAATTTTAAATTAAAATAAAATAACAGTGAAAAATTATGAAAGCAATCATATTTTTAGCAGAGGGCTTTGAAGAAATTGAAGCCATTGCTCCGATCGATATTTTGAGAAGAGCTGGGATTGAGGTTGTTACGGTTTCTGTCTCAGATAAAAATGACGTTTGTGGGTCTCATGGCATACTAATAAAAGCTGACGCCTTATTTAAAGAAATTGATTTTTCAACAGCAGATTTATTATGTTTGCCCGGAGGCATGCCGGGAACAAAGAATCTTGATAATCATCAGGAGTTGAAAGATTTAATTGTTTGTCATGCAAATGGTGGGAAAAATTTAGGTGCTATTTGTGCAGCTCCTTCTATTTTAGGAAAATTAGGCTTATTGAGTGGAAAAGAGGCTATTTGTTTTCCTGGTTTTGAAGATCAATTGGTAGGTGCAAAGTTATCGAATAAGAAAGTTGTAAGGGATGGAAATATCGTCACAGCCAAAGCTGCAGGAGTAGCAGTGGAATTTGCTCTCAAATTGGTGGAAATGTTAAAAGGAAAATCAGCTTCAGATCAAGTTGCTGCCTCGATTTTTGCTAACTGAGCGAATATAAAGAATGATAAAAAAACTAATTTTGATAAAACTTTTTGCTTTTAAAAGAGAATGAAAAATATTAGTATTTTTCATTCTCTTTTGGAATGTTGCCTGATTTAAAAAATCATTTAATGGCATTGGCAAGTTCAGAACCTGCTTTAAATTTTGCAACTTTCTTTGCAGGAATCTTAATTGGCTTTTTGGTAGCAGGATTGATACCAGCCCGAGCTGATCGTTCAACAACTGAAAAAGTTCCAAAACCAACTAAACTTACTTTGTCACCATTAATGAGTGCTTCAGAAATACTTTTAATTACGGCGTCAAGAGCTTTTTTAGCATCAACTTTGCTAAGCCCTGATTTTGCTGCAACAGCATTGACTAATTCTGCTTTGTTCATAAGATAAATTTTTTAAAAAATTAAACAAGTAAAAAATTCTTTATATTCTGCAAATGTACATTATTGCAAGTAATATGCAAATATTTTATATAAAAAATTAATCATTTTTTTATATTTTCTTACAAAATATGTTAGAAAACATATTTTTGTTTTATTTTTCATTACTTTTGTGCTAAAAATTTATTATTTAACTCGTTTTTTAGAGAGTTATTATTCCTATTAAAAGGTTTTTTTGTTAACACCATAAAAAATCCTTGCTACTAATAACTTGATAATTTTGTGAATATTTTTTAGTTTTTGAAATAATTTTAAAGTGGCTGTAAATATAGTAAAAAAATAAATAAATGAGCAATAAGTCTTCTTTTTTAGGTTCAATTCCCATCGTAGTAAAAAATCTAATTTTTATCAATATAATCTTATGGTTGCTATCAATAGTATCTCCCAGTTTATTTGCTCGTTGGGGACTAAAAGTTGATTTGACGGATATTTTAGGCATGCATTATTGGGCTTCTGAAAAATTTAATGTAGCTCAACTTATCACTTATATGTTTATGCATGGCGGTTTTGAACATATATTTTTTAATATGTTTGCCTTGTTTATGTTTGGAACTGTATTGGAGCAAACATGGGGATCAAAACGTTTTCTAATTTATTATTTAGTAACAGGTATTGGAGCAGGATTAATTCAGCAACTGGTTTGGGCTATTCAATATCAACCCGTTGTAACAGCTCTCAATGAAGCTATTGCATCAGGTTCTATACAAACTTTACTAATGCATCAAGATGTCTTAAATCGTTTTTTTAGAATCAATAATTTATCAGGTTTCGATACCGCTTCATTGATTGAACTAAAACGTCTATTTTTAAATTTACCGGTGACAATTGGTGCTTCGGGCTCAATTTTTGGTCTATTGCTGGCTTTTGGTTGGCTTTTTCCGGATGCAAGATTGATGATTATATTTTTCCCCATCCCCATCAGAGCACGAATATTTGTTTTAATGTATGCAGTCGTAGAATTATTTTTAGGAGTGGCAAGCTTTTCAGGGGATAATGTGGCTCATTTTGCTCATTTGGGTGGAATGCTTTTTGGAATTATCCTGATTTTGTTGTGGAAAAAGCGAGACAAAAAACATTTTAATTGAGTTGTTTTGAGTACTGATTTTTTTCTCAAATTTATGAATGTTTTTGAAAACATAAAATCTTCATTTCGGCGAAGTACTTCGCTCACTAAATTATTATCTATCAACATAGGGATTTTTATCCTTTATCAATTGGTACTGATTGTTCTGAAACTTTTTAATTTGCAAGGATTGTTTCTGGCAAAGTATCTAGCATTGCCTTCCAGCCTAATGCAAGTAGCAACCCATTTCTGGACGTTAGTAACTTACATGTTTTTTCATGCAGGCTTTCTCCACATTTTTTTTAATATGTTGTGCCTTTATTGGTTTGGGAAAATATTTCTAATGTATTTTTCTGAAAAACAATTAGTTAGTTTATATCTTATTGGTGGTTGGATGGCAGCTTTTTTTTATATTTTTTCCTTTAATATCTTTCCTTATTTTAAATCGGTTGTAAATAGCAGTATACTTTTAGGAGCTTCGGGGTCTATCATGGCTATTATTGTAGCTGCAGCAGTGGCTTCGCCGAATTTGGAAATCAGAGTTTTGCTGTTAGGAAATATCAAATTAAAATATATTGCTATTGTGGCTGTTCTAACCAGTTTTTTTGGTATTGCTTCCAATAATGCAGGCGGTGAAATTGCTCATTTAGGAGGTGCCCTATGTGGTTATCTTTTTGTTGTATCTTTGCATAAAGGAAAGGATATGACAAAGTGGCTCAATAATATTCTTGATAATATTGTTAATTTATTTTCATGGAAACCTGCTAAAAAAAGGAAAAAAATTTATTATACAGAAAGAAAAATGACGGATGAGGAATTTAACATTGAAAAAACCCGCCGAATGAAAGAAATAGACAGAATCCTTGATAAAATAAAAGAATCAGGCTACGACAGCTTAACAAAAGAAGAAAAGAAAATATTATTCGATCAAAGTAATAAATTTTAATTTTTATCAGTTTTTGTATAATTTTGAATGATTAAACTGATAAGTATATATGATTAAAAGTGTTGTCAAATGGTTGTTGTTGGCTATTAATATTGGAGTTGCTCTTTGTTTGTTTTTTGCGTTATTAGCTGCTAATATTCATCCTCAATATTTTATACTGCCATCTTATTTTGCTCTGCTATTTCCTGTGATTTTTATTCTTAACGGAGCCTTTTTTATTTTTTGGCTCATTTTTCGGAGCTGGTATTTCTTACTTTCTTTTTGTTTTTTGTTATTATCTATTCCCCAATTAAAAAATAATTTTTCCTTTCGTTTTAAACAGCCACAAAAAATTGAAGCAGAGCAACCCATCACTTTACTTTCTTACAATACAAGAATGATGGATTTGCTAAAAAAATATGAACCGAAAGAAGAAAATAAAGTACTTCAATATGTTCTAACAAGTGATGCAGATATTGTTTGTCTTCAAGAATTTATGGTTAGTCCCAATGAAAAATACCTTACCGAAGAAGAGGTATTGAGTTTATTCAATAAATATCCTTATCATCATATTTATTATAGAGTAAAGCAAAAGTCAAGCTGGTTAGGAATTGCTACTTTTTCAAAATTTCCTATTGTTAATCAACAAACTATTGCTTATGTCTCGTCTGCCAACGCTTCTATTTTCACTGACATAAATATTCATGGTAAAATCATCAGAATCATTAATAATCATCTTGAATCCAATCAATTAACTGAAAAAGATAAATCGCTTCCTTATCAATTGAAAAATAATCTGGATACGAAATTAATTCATGACATTACGCTTGTGTTTTCAAAAAAATTAGGTGCAGCTTATAAAATAAGAGCCTCCCAAGCTGATTCTGTGGCAGTTGTTGTTAAAAATTCACCATATCCTCTTCTGGTGTGTGGCGATTTCAATGATGTTCCGGGCTCATACACCTATTGTAAAATTAAAGATCATTTGAATGACAGTTTTTTGGAAAGAGGGAAAGGATTTGGATGGACTTTTATAGAACGTTATTATCGGTTCAGAATAGATTATATTTTTCATGATTCTTTTTTTCAATTAGTTGATTTTAAAATTGATAAGGTGAGATATTCAGATCATTATCCGTTACTAGCAAAATTTTCTATTTAACTCAAAAATAAGAGCTAATTAATTTACTGAACACTATACATTTGTTTAACTTTTAATATATTATTAGAAATGAAAGTACCTGAAAATTTGAAGTATACCAAAGACCATGAATGGATAAGGCTTGAAGACGATATCGCTTATGTTGGTATTACAGATTTTGCTCAAAAAGAATTAGGCGATATAGTATTTGTAGAAGTTGAAACAGTAGGTGAGCAATTGTCAGCAGGCGATGTTTTTGGAACAGTAGAAGCAGTAAAAACCGTTTCAGAAATATTTTTGCCAGTAGATGGTGAAATTTTGGCTTTTAATAAAGAGTTGGAAAATGCACCTGAATTGGTAAACGAAGATCCTTACGGTAAGGGATGGATAGTAAAAATTCGTGTTACTAATCCTTCTCAATATGATACGTTATTAACCGCTACTGACTACAAAAATCTAATTAGTTGAATTTTAATAATTTAAAAATCATTAAAAATGAATCCACGAGTAAGTATCATTATGGGTAGTACCTCCGATCTGAAAGTGATGGAAAAAGCTGCTAAATTACTGGATGAATTTGAAATCTTTTTTGAAATGAATGCCTTATCAGCCCATCGTACTCCAGAAGAAGTAGAAGATTTTGCCGTTCATGCAGAGGGGAGAGGAATAGAAGTTATCATTGCTGGTGCAGGAATGGCAGCTCACTTGCCAGGTATAATTGCTTCTATGACTACTTTGCCTGTCATTGGCGTTCCCATTGAGGCTTCTATGAATGGGATAGACGCTTTGCTTTCAATGGTACAAATGCCACCAGGAATTCCCGTTGCAACAGTAGGTATCAATGCTTCGTTGAATGCTGCCATATTAGCAATTGAAATGCTTGCACTTAAAGATGAAAATATAAATGTTCGTTTAAAATCATACAAGAAAAATTTGAAGCAAAAAATTGTTGAGGCTAATGAGCAGCTTAAAGAAGTGAAATATCGTTTCAAAACCAATTAATTTTTTTCAGACTTTATTTTTGTTGGAAAGAATTATTTAATTCGCAAACTTTTGGATATCAACCAAATCCTTTTGTAAAGGATTTGTAATCCGACAGAACAGAATAATTCTGGGATAAATTTTATCTCTATATTTGCTGATTCAAAAAGATTTTTTGAATTTAAAGAAGTAAAATTTTTAAAAAAATGAAAATGTGGAAATGGTTTATAATTATAGGTATCTTGTTGATAATTATTGGCTTACTTCTTTATTTGACACCATCAATATTCAGTTGGTTTGGCCATTTGCCAGGAGATATACGCATTGAAAAAGAAAACATGCGTATCTATATTCCTCTCACTTCCCTGATTGTTCTTAGTGTCCTTATTACTTTTATAATCAATTTGATCAGATATTTTAAATCATAAAAGACATCATTCGAGGTAGCCTTCAGACTATGTCGAGCTAAAAATAAATTTTCCAGATTTTAATCAAAAGAATTCCTCGAGGCTTGTGTCCGGGTTAATCCCAAAGAAACCATAGGTTTCTAAAAATAAATTGTTATTTTTGTGTGAATGGAAGATGAACATATTTATAAGCGGTATAATAAGACATTGTTACTTTATCATATCGTTTTGCCTATAAAATATCGCAAGAAGATGATTACAGAATCAATAGGAAATTCTCTGAAGTGTATTTGCATGGAAATATCAGAGCGTTACGAAATCAATTTTATAGAAATAGGCTATGAAGAAGATGATGTTCATTTTTTATTGCAGAGTGTACCCACCTATTCAGTTTCAACAATAGTAACAAAGTTAAAGAGTTCGTGACGGTACGAGAACTCTTTTTGAGGCATCCTGAAATAAAGAAGCAGTTGTGGGGTGATGGTTTTTTGACAAGTGGCTATTATGCAAAGACAGTAGGATTATATGGAAGTGGAGATGTAATAATGGCTTATGTTTCAAATCAGGGAAATGAGAAGAAATATAAAAAATTGTATGATGGGCAATTTGCATTGTTCGACTAACAAGATACCTCGAGGTTATTTAATTCTGAATTTTTATAAAATTAACAATGGAAAAGATAACAAATGAATTTTTAAAACGCTCCATCAGTGCTGTTGTTTATGTACTGTTGGTCGTAGCAAGCCTTTTTATCAGCCCCGCAACTTTTGTAATTGTTTTTGCCTTTTTTATGTCTATGTGTATTTATGAATTTCATAAAATTACCAATCAACAACCAGAAGTAAATGTGCCACGCTGGCTTTCAATGGGAATCAGTCTTCTGCTTTTTTTGATTTCTTTCTTTTATTTTTCTGGAAGAGCTTTCCTTCCTATTTTTTCTTATTATATTATTCTCATCTTCTGGATGTTTATCAGAGAATTATTTTTGAAAAATCCCAATCCTGTTCATAATTGGGCTTATTTTTTGTTAGGACAGGTTTGGATTGCGTTGCCATTTTCGCTTCTTAATTTTATTGTGTATTTTAATAATTATCAACCGCTTTTAATTCTTTCAATTTTTATTCTTGTCTGGATGAATGATACAGGAGCTTATTTAATCGGCATAACTTTGGGGAAACACAAAATGATTCCACACGTTTCACCTCATAAATCATGGGAAGGTTTTGCAGGAGGTATTCTTGTAACTTTATTAACAGGTTATTTGCTTTCTTTGTGGCTTTACCAACTTGATTTGCCACAATGGCTATTTATGTCTTTAATAGTTAGTGTTTTTGCAACTTTTGGCGATCTTCTGGAATCACTCTGGAAAAGAACATTTCAAATTAAAGATAGTGGAAATGCTATCCCAGGACATGGAGGCTTTTTAGATCGCTTTGACAGTTTGCTTATGGTGGTTCCTGCTGTTCTTATTTATTTGATTTTTTTATTTAACTAATCACTTGTTAATAATTGAATTAAATAAAATTTTTCTTAAAATTCAGTGAAAAATGAATCCTAATTTTGATAAAATACGTTGTTACAATGACGAGGAAGTTCATGAAACGTTAAAAAGGCTGTGCGAAGAAAAGCAGTTTATGAAGATAATGAGCACTATTTATCCGTTCATGCCCAAAGAAATGATAAAAAAGCGTCTTTTAAATGTTAATACTCAATTAGATTTCCAACAAAAGTTTGTTTTACCTTTTGTCCAATACTTGGTAGCAAATATAACTACCAATGGAGTAGAATTATATGGAATTGAAAAAATTATTAAAGAAGAAGCTTACCTTTATCTTTCTAATCATCGGGATATTGTTTCCGATCCGGTGTTTCTTTGTTATAAATTTTTGGAAAATGGTTTCGATACTGTTGAAGTTGCTATTGGTGATAATTTGTTGATTTATCCATGGATTGAAGATTTAGTGCGACTGAACAAAAGTTTTATTGTAAAACGTGGCTTGACTACCCGTCAGATGCTGGAAAGTTCGAAATTACTTTCTGAATATATTTGGTACACACTTCACGAAAAAAAACATTCCATCTGGATGGCTCAACGAGAAGGTCGTGCGAAAGATTCCAATGACAAAACGCAGGAAAGTCTTCTTAAAATGTTGAATCTGGCAGGAAAAAGTTCTTTCATTGAAAATATGATAGAACTGAATATCTGTCCTTTAAGCATTTCTTATGAATATGATCCATGTGATTATTTGAAAGCAAAAGAATTTCAATTGCGTCGCGATCATCCAGATTATAAAAAACAACCTGCCGATGATATTGAAAATATGGTAACAGGCATTCTGGGCTTCAAAGGAAAAGTAATTTTTCACTTAACAGGTTGCATAAATGAAGATTTAAAGAAGATGGAAAATAAAGTCAGCAATCGCAATCAGCAAATTAAACAGGTAGCTCAATTGATTGACAGACAAATTTATTCCCATTATGCTATTTTCTCCAACAACAAGATTGCTTATGATGCCTTGACGGGCGAAAATCGTTTTGCAACAGATTATTCAGAAATAGAAAGAATTGATTTTGAACAATACCTCTTGAAACAAATTTCAAAAATTCAACTAGAAAATAAAGATGAACAATTCTTGCGAACTAAAATTCTGGAAATGTATGCTTATCCTTTGATAAATTATTTGAAAGCTGTAGAAGAGTGAAATTGAAAATTTACTTATAAAAAACGCCTCATTCGAGAAATCGAAAAATGAGGCGTTTTTATTAATATCCCAAAATTTTTAGCATTGACTTATAACTTTGCTCTTTTGCAAAAAGTTTGGTGAAATATTCACCATCTTCATCTTTGTCAATAATCACCATTTTGGGTGCAGGAATGAGGCAATGTTGAATTCCGCCATAACCACTCAAAGCTTCTTGGTAAGCGCCTGTATGGAAAAATCCAATGTATTGTTGCTGCCCTTCTTGAATTTTAGGTAAAAAGATAGCATTGGAGTGAACTTCAGCATTATAGAAATCTTCACTGTCGCAGGTCAATCCTCCCAAATTTACGCGTTCATATTCTGAGTCCCAATTGTTGATAGCCAGAAATATAAATCGTTGATTAATAGCCCATGTGTCCGGCAAGGTTGTCATAAACGAACTGTCAATCATATCCCATAATTCACGATCGTTTTGTTTTTTTTGATTCACAATAGAATATAGCATTGCACCACTTTCGCCAACCGTATAAGAACCAAATTCAGTAAAAATATTTGGCTCTGGCACACCATTTTGCGTACAAATATTTTTTATTTGAGCTATAATTTCTTCCGCCATATATTCATAATCATAAATCATGTCCAGATGTGTTTGAATAGGAAATCCTCCACCAATGTTAAGACCATCAAGCTCAGGACATTTTTTCTTTAATTCACAGTAGAGATTTACAGCTTTGTTTAATTCGTTCCAGTAATAGGCTGTATCTTTAACACCTGTGTTAATAAAGAAATGTAAAAGTTTCAGCTCTACTTGCGGATTGTTGGCGATATGTTTCAAATAATAAGGAATAATGTCATTGTATCGAATTCCTAAACGTGAAGTATAAAAATCAAATTTCGGTTCCTCTTCAGCAGCAATCCGAATACCAATTTTGAACTTCAGATCAAAGTTTTTCAGTAATAAATCCAATTCAAATTTATTATCCAGAACAGGAATAATATTAGTAAATCCCATCCGCCTTAAATTTTGAATGTTTTCTATATATTGAGGTCTTTTAAAACCATTACAAAGAATATACTTATCTTGTGAAAGTAATCCCCTTTCAAACAATGATTCCATAATATTGATATCAAAAGCTGAGGATATTTCCAAATGAACGTCGTGCTTCAGCACTTCTTCCATAATAAAAGAAAAATGAGAACTTTTGGTACAGTAACAATAATAATAACTACCATTATAGTCCACTTTGGCCATAGCAACATTAAACATTCGACGAGCTTTCTGAATGTTTTCTCCAATTTTTGGAAGATAAGCAATTCTTAATGGAGTACCATATTGCTCTATCACATCCATCAAAGAAATACCACACCAATATAATTCATTCTCAATAACATTGAATTCTTCATTAGGGAACTCAAAAGTTTGCTCAATGAGATCAACATACTTATTTTTCATTCTTTTTTCCTTTTCTATTTAATGTAAGTAAATTAGATTGATTGAAATTTTCTCATCTAACTAAAATAGATTTCGATCTTTCATAAAAACGTGCAAAAATAATATATTAATTTTAATTGCCAACAATAAAATAGGAAATATTTAATTTTTATTAAATTGTTGCAAATCAGCAGATTATATTAAAAATTTTTAAAACTGTAAAAAGTGGCTGAAAATAAAACAGGTTTTTACTCATTTCTTTATGAATAAATGGATAAAATTAAGCAAGATAAATTGTCAAATAAATACACATCCAACTAACTTACTTTGTCATAAAGGATCTACATCTATTTGAATACGTAACGATTTGTAAGGAGGAAGTGAAGAAATATTATTAATAACTTCCATAATCAATTTCTTGGTTTTTTCAATGGAAGCACCAATTTCCATCTTAAGCAGAATGTTTTTGATATACTGATTCTGAATGCGAGGAATGAGAGGAGTATTGGGACCTAAAACACGTTTGCCAAACACAAATTGTAATTCATTTACCATTTGTTGGGAGGCTTGTTCTAATAATTCCAGCTTTCGGTGGCGAAGTGAAATTTCTATCAATCGATAATAGGGAGGATATTTGAATTGTTTTCGTTCTTTACATTGCATACGGTACATTGACAAATAATCGTTGTTGATCACTTGCTGAATAATGGGATGTTGAGGTTCAAAAGTCTGCAATATGACGGTGCCTTGTTTGTTTTTTCTTCCTGCTCTACCACTCACCTGTGCCAGTAGCTGGAAAGCTCTTTCATAAGCTCTGAAATCTGGAAAGTGAAAAAGATTATCTGCATTCAGAATTCCTACCAAACTTACTCTATCGAAATCCAAACCCTTTGTAACCATTTGAGTACCAATTAGTATATCTATTTTATACTGTTCAAAGTCAGCAATAATTTTTTCATAGGATTTTCTACTTTTG
Source organism: Paludibacteraceae bacterium (assembly GCA_018056165.1). Lineage (GTDB taxonomy): Bacteria > Bacteroidota > Bacteroidia > Bacteroidales > Paludibacteraceae > MVYY01. The sequence continues at coordinate 16,708 of JAGPGD010000019.1, forward strand.
GTAGTATCCAGGTCCATCCTGGCAATGCGAGTTTCAGGAAAAAATTTTCTGATTTCATCTTCAATTTTTTCTGTACCAAAACCTTTGTTGGAAAGTTCATGTGGCGTTCCGCAAGCTGGACAAACTGTCGAAATAGGCTCACTGTATCCACAATAATGACAAATTAGCGTGTTTGAAGTTTTATGAAAGGTAAGGCTTACATCACAGTTTTTACATTTTGGAACATAAGCACACATTTTACATTCAAGATAACGTGCATAACCACGTCGATTTTGGAATAATATAATTTGTTCCCTATTTTCAAGGGCGTTTTTCATTTTTCCCAGCAACAAGGGTGTAAAGTGTCCTTCTATTTGCCTCTTGCGGTATGCTTCCTTCAAATCGGCAACTAAAATTTCAGGCATGGAAAGTTCAAGATAACGTTGATTCAGCTCTACCAGTCCATATTTTCCAATTTGAGCATTATAATAAGTTTCAATGGCAGGAGTAGCTGTTCCTAAAAGAGTTTTTGCCTCGTGCAAGGAAGCCAGAACAATAGCTGCATTGCGTGCATGATAGCGAGGAGCTGGATCAAATTGTTTGTAGCTGGTTTCCTGCTCTTCGTCCACAATGATTAATCCTAATTGTCGGAAAGGAAGAAAAATAGAAGAACGAGCCCCGATAATGATTTCATATCCTTTGTTGTTCAAAACATTATTCCAAATTTCAACACGTTCAGCATCGGAAAATCTGGAATGATAAACTCCCAGTTTATTCCCAAAAACACGCGTCAGTCGAGAAGTAAGTTGAGTCGTTAAAGCTATTTCAGGAACAAGATAAAGTACTTGTTTGCCTTCGTTGAGTGTTTTCTGGATTAAATGAAGATAAAGTTCTGTCTTTCCACTGGAAGTTACTCCATGAAGTAAAACCACATTTTTTTGAAGAAATTTTTCCTCGATTTCCGACAAAGCTTTTTGCTGAAAACTATTCAATGGATACAAATCATTCACTGGCAAAGCACTGTGATCCAATCGGTCAATTTCTTTGGTGTAGGTTTCTAATATCTTTCGTTTGACCAATGCATCCAAAGTAGTAGCAGAGACACCTGATTTTTCCAGTAACATTTTTTTTGAAACTTCGACCGGCTGCGGCGACAAACATTTTGAAAGTTCCACATAAGTCATTAATAAATTCAATTGTTTCTTTGCACGGGCAAGCGAATCAAAAATCTGGTGTAATTGTTCTTCATTTTGAGCTGATGGACTCAATCGGACAAAAATCTCCGTTTTAGGACGAATTTTTTCGGTCAATTCTTCTTTTATTTCAATAGCATTTTTCTCTAATAATGAATTAAGCAAAGGAAGAATATTATTGATACCTGTTTTTTTTATGAGTTGAGAAATAGTGATTTCTTTTTTATCAGAAAGTGCCTCTAAAATTTTCATTTCCCGTTTTGAAAAAGAATCATCTATTTCAAAAGAAGAATTGATACAAATACGTGTTTCACTTTCCAGTTTCAGCCCTGAAGGTATTGCTGATTGATACACTTCACCTAACGAAGACAAATAATAATTGGCAATCCATTCCCAAAATTTAATTTGCAGTGGTCGAATTACTGGTTTTTCATCCAGAAAACAAATTATTTCCTTAATCTCATAAGGTAAATTGGGCTTTATGCTATGTACCAAATAAATAATAGCCGAATACATTTTTTTCTTGCCAAACGGAACCACTACTCGCATGCCTGGTTGAGCCAACTCATTCCATTCATCAGGAACCGCATAGGTAAAAGTATTGGTCAGTGGCAAAGGCAATATAACATCAATGTATTTCAATCTCAGAATTTTTTACTAAAAATAAAGGAAAGAATTTTTAAAATATCTTTCTTAAGCGTTGATAATACAAAAATAATTTATCTATTTGAAAAATGTGTCAACTTCGAGAAAAAGTTATGTTTTTCAAAAATTTATTGAAGAGTTTTTGAGGTGCGAGATGCGAGTTTTGAGTCCCGAGTTTGGAGTTTTGAATATTTAGTTGATAGTCAGGCACTTGTTGTTTTAAGTAAAGACTTTTCATATAACGGCTGAATGTAGAAGTAATAGAAAAATTTCTGGGTTTTCAGTGTAATAAAATATTTATTTTCAAGGATTTCTGCAGAGAAGTCATAGAATTATCTGTAAAAAATTTTACAAAAAACTTTGATTTTGTATCAACATAAAAAGAAAGAAAGCATTTTCAATAAGGAGTTGCTTTTAAATTTGATTAAGGAAATAGCTACATAAAAAATATTTCATTCAAAATTCTATTCTCTTTCTTCTTTCCCATGTTTTGTCGGAACAATTTTGAAAAGTTTGTCGTTTCGACGCACCAATTCGTTGGTTTTCATAGAGAAATAGGTACCTTTTTCTACTTTTTCTACTGGAACATCTTCTACCCTGATTTCTGTAACCGTATCTTCATAAGCTCCAGTTGTTTCGCCCGTAATCAATATTTCGTCACCTACTGATAAACTTTGGGTTTCCAGTAAAAATTCTGCAACGCCAATTTTACTGAAATAGTTCGTCACTTTGCCAATGTATATTTTTTTGTGAGTTGCTGCCGAGCCATAATTTTTATTCCATTCACCCAATCTTTGCCCCAAATAATATCCATTCCAGAAACCACGATTGAATACTCTGCTTAACCTTTTGTCCCAATTTTTTATTTTTTCTTCGTTGTACGTGCCATCCAGACAAGATTCAATGGCTTCCTTATAACACGATACCACTGTTTTTACATATTCCGCACTTCTTGCTCTTCCTTCTATTTTAAATACTCTGACACCTGCTTCGAGCATTTGATCTATAAAACTGATAGTTTTTAAATCTTTTGGTGACATAATATACTCATTGTCAATTTCCAATTCTATTTCGGAATCTTTATCTTTTACCAAATAGCCTCGCCGACAAATTTGATTACATTCCCCACGGTTAGCAGAAAGATTTTTTTCGTGCAAACTCAGGTAACATTTCCCCGATACCGCCATACAAAGTGCTCCGTGACAAAACATTTCAATACGAATTAGTCTCCCACTTCGCCCACAAATTTTTTCTTTTTGAATTGTTTGATAAATTTCCAATACTTGATTCAAATTCAGTTCGCGTGCTAACACCACAACATCAGCAAATTGTGCATAAAATTTTAATGCTTCTATGTTGGAAATATTTAATTGGGTGGACAAATGTACCTCCATTCCTATACTATTTGCATATATCATAGCGGCTACATCGGAAGCAATAATGGCATCTACGTTTTCTTTTTTGGCAAGATCAATGATTTTTCTCATTAATTCCAAATCGCTGTCATATAAAATGGTATTAACAGTCAAATAACTTTTTACTTTATTTTCTTTGCAGATATTTACTATATGAGGTAAATCTTCGGTAGTAAAGTTGTTACTCGATTTGCTTCTCATGTTTAATTTTTCAAATCCGAAATAAACCGAATCAGCTCCTGCCTTGACGGCTGCCATTAAACTTTCCCACGAACCGGCTGGAGCAGTAATTTCTATGTCTTGTCGTGTATATAAATTTTGTAATAAAGAATTTACCATTTTGATTTGTAAACTTTTACATGATTGTTGCTTCCGATTGCAAAGTTACGTGATAATTTTCAATTTCGCATTGATAAGTAAAGATCAATTAATTGTTAACTAAAAAGTACGAGGTGTGGCGTTCGAGTTACGACGTGCGAACCTTGAGTTTATAGGATTTAATTGATAATCGTGAATTTAGAGTTTGTAGTAGAAACATTTTACGAAGCCTATTCTATAATTAAAGCCAAATTATTTTTATTACATAGAATTTTTTTCTTTTAAAAAATAATGAACGTAAGTTCAAAATTTTTTTTGTAATTTTGCCTTGTTTTTAAAAATCGAAAAAGATTATGGCTCGTCCTCAACATCAACGTAAAATAGCTTCACCACCACTTATGATGGGCTATCAGCCTTTTGGAATTTTTCCTAAAGAATCAGTAAAAATAATTTTACATTTAGATGAATATGAAGCCCTCCGTTTGGTGGATTATGAAGGATTGCAACAGACTGAAGCTGCTAAAAAGATGCAAATTTCAAGACCAACTTTAACACGAATTTACGAAAATGCACGTAAAACCATAGCAAAAGCAATGGTAGAAGGAAAAACGATTGTAATAGAAGGAGGTAATGTGGAATTTGATCAGCAATGGTTTCGCTGCAAACATTGTTTTAAATTAGTGAATGAAAAGGAAACACACATTCACACCAATGAAGAGGAAAAAGAAAATTTATTACCTTTAGTGACTAATAAGTAATTAACTGATTTACAATTAAAAAAACTATAATATATTAATAAAAATGCAAGAAAGTGGAATTAATGAACAATGCAAATTTTGCTTTGTACAAAATTTTGAAAGATTAATAGAGAAGTTTCCTATAAATAAAAGTGATAGAGAAAAATTTGAAAAACATTACGAGAAAATTTTACGTGAAAGTGATGGTAAACTGATGCCTGAAATTTATCGTGAATTGAATAAAGAATTTTTGAAATTGAGTGGGCTTTCTGATCCCTTTGCCGAAGAAAAACGTAAAAGTAATGAAATTGCCCTTGAATTATATAATGATTTAAAAGAGGTTGTTGAAAAGTCTGAAAATCCTTTTCAGTTGGCGTTGCGACTCGCTATTGCAGGAAACATTATGGATTATGGTCCCACTGCACATTTTGATGTACATAGCACTATTGAAAAGGCTTTTACTATTCAATTTGCCATTGATCATTCAGCAGAATTAGAAAAACGAATTAAAATAGCTAAAAAAATTCTGTATCTGGGTGACAATGCAGGCGAAATTGTTTTTGACAAATTGTTTATTGAAACAATGAAACATCCCAATGTAACTTTTGCTGTTCGTGGTGCTCCAGCACTGAATGATGTTACACTCGAAGATGCTTATCAGGTTGAAATGGACAAAGTTGCCAGAGTAATTTCCAATGGGAATGATGTAGCTTCTACAATTGTAAAAGAATGCAGTTCTGAATTTCAGGAAATTTTCCAGGAGGCAGATTTAATTATTTCAAAAGGTCAGGGAAATCTGGAAGGATTAATATATCAAAATGATCCCAGAATTTTCTTTTTATTAGTAGCAAAATGCGATGTGATTGCACAATTGCTTGGTGTAGAAAAAGGAAGTTTTGTCGTTTACAATACTCAATTACCAAAAAATAAAAATTTATGACGCAAAGTCTTATTTTTACTTTACTGGCTTTATTTTTAGGGAGTGTTGGTAGCGTATTACTGGCAGGATTGATTTTGTTATTAAAGGAAAAGAGGCTACAACGGATTACGCGTTTTTTGACTTATCTGGCTGGAGGTACTTTGTTAGGTTCTGCTTTGCTGGGAATGATTCCAGAAGCACTCGCTGTGTCGAAACCTGAAATTGTACTGAATGTTTTATTAGGAGGACTTGTTTTTTTCTTTGTACTGGAAAAAATTATTTTGTGGCGAGTTTGTAATGATGCTTCCTGCGAAAGAAATTTATCTGCTGCAGCTCCAATGGTTTTATTTGGTGATGCTTTCCACAACGCCATTGATGGAGTGATCATTGCTTCTGCTTTTTTAACTTCCAATAGTTTTGGGTGGGTGGTGACATTGTCGGTTGTTTTTCATGAAGTTCCTCAAGAGTTGGGCGATTTTGGCGTTTTATTGCGAAGTGGAATGAGCCGTTCAAAAGCTTTGTTTTATAATGCCCTTTCAGGCTCAACGGCTTTGGCGTTGGGAATTATAGCTTATTTTTCGTTAAGTTTTGCTAAATCATTGATTCCTTATGCACTGGCTTTTTCAGCAGCCAGCTTTTTATATATTGCCTTAGCCGACTTGATTCCAGAAATGCATCGAAAAACTTCCTTTAAAGAAGGTCTCATTCAGATTACTTTTATCCTAACAGGTATTTTGCTTATTTATCTTTTTGGACGAGATTGAAAATCCATTGATTATCAAAAAAATACTTGAGTTATATAATATGTTTTTCTGCAAAATAAGAGGAACGAACAAAAGGAGCACTTTCTACATATTTAAATCCCTTTTTGAGTCCTATTTCTTTGTATTTTTCAAATTGTTGTGGAGAAATATAAGCTGATACAGGAATATTTTTTTTAGAAGGTTGTAAATATTGACCAATCGTTAAAATAGAGCAACCAATGTTGAGTACATCATCCATCAATTCAAGTACTTCTTCTTCCGTTTCACCCAACCCAACCATAATTCCAGTTTTGGTAATAATTCCTTGCGAAGCCACATAATTTAAAACTGCTAAACTGGTTTCATATCGAGCTTTTGAACGAATCAATGGCGTTAATCGACGGACAGTTTCCATATTGTGAGAGATGATGTTTGGCTTTTCCTGAATAATTTTATCCAGCAAATCGTGTTGCCCGTCAAAGTCGGGAATAAGTACTTCGATCGTTGTATGGGGATTTTTTGCTTGAATGGCACGAATGGTTTTTGCCCAAAAGGAAGCACCTTTATCGGTCAAATCATCTCTATCAACAGAAGTAATCACCGCATGTTTCAGTTTTAAGAAATAAATGGCTTCAGCAATGGCTTGACTTTCTGCTGGATCAGGAGGAAGAGGACGACCTGTTGCGGTATTGCAAAATTTGCAAGAACGTGTACAAATTTCGCCCAGTATCATAAAAGTAGCAGTTCCTCTGTTCCAGCATTCACTCAAGTTTGGGCATTTTCCACTTTCGCAAATGGTATGAAGTTGATGTTGCTGGATCGTTTGATGAACAGTTGAAAAATTGGAAGTACTTGTTAGTTTTGTCCTAATCCAATCAGGCTTTTGTAAATTGTTCATAAAATATTCATTTATTTTCTTGCAAATTTTCAAAATAAAGCCATAAATTATCATCTTGAGGAACAGGTGCTGTAATTTGAATTAGCTGATTGGAAACAGGATGAACAAATTCTATTTTTCTGGCATGAAGACTTATGCCGCCATTTTTGTCAGAACGTGGATATCCATATTTTAAATCCCCTTTGATCGGTGAACCGATTTTTGCCAATTGACAGCGGATTTGGTGATGCCTTCCCGTTTTTGGATAAATTTCCAGTAAATAATAATAATCAGAACTGGCAAGGATTTTATAAGATAAAATTGCTTTTTTGCTGTCATTTACTGGTTCATCATAGGCAAAAGTTCTGTTTAATTTCTCATTTCTTACTAAAAAATGTTCCAGATTCCCTTCCCTGTGCGATGGTTTTTGCCTGACAATTGCCCAATAAGTTTTTTTGATTTCTTGATTCTGAAACATAACGTTGAGGCGAGATAAAGCTTTGCTGGTTTTTGCAAACAGCACAACGCCGCTCACTGGCCTATCCAGCCGATGAGGAACGCCCAGAAAAACTGCTCCAGGCTTATTATATTTTTCCTTCAAATATTTTTTTACTTTTTCTGAAAGTGGCTCGTCACCTGTTTTGTCGCCCTGTACAATGTCGGAATTGGTTTTGTTTATGGCAATGAGATGATTATCTTCGTATAAAATTTCCATTAGTTTTTCAAAGTTATTTAAATGCAGTTCAAATGGTGTTTAAATTTCGTTGACGAACCACTTCATAAATCAAAATGCCAGCCGCAACAGAAACGTTTAATGATTCGATTTTTCCCAGCATAGGAATTCGTACTTTTTCTTCGCATAAAGATAAAAGTTCAGAACGGATACCCTTATCTTCTGCTCCCATAACAAGTGCTATCGGTTCTTTATAGGAAACTTCGGTATAATTTTTATCCGCTTTTTCCGTTGCAGCGACAAGTTTAAGTCCTGAATCCAACAAAAACTTCAACGTATTTTCCAGATTATTTTCTCTACAAATAGGTATGGAAAACAATGCTCCCGCAGAAGTTTTGATGGCGTCTGCATTGATGGAAGCGCTGCCTCTGGCAGGAATGATAATAGCGTCAACTTTCCCACCTTCACAAGTTCGAGCAATGGCACCAAAGTTACGAACGTCAGTAATCTCGTCCAGAACAACCACAAAAGGCATCCTTCCTTCTTCATAAATTTGAGGAATGATATTTTCAATGGATTGATAAGAAATGGGTGAAATATAAGCAATTACACCTTGATGATTTTTATTGGTAATGGTATTTAATTTTTCTTCCGGTACAAATTGAACGGGAATTTGCAAATCTTTAATAGTCTGAAAAAGTTGTCTTCTTGTTTCGTTACTTATATTTTTCCTCAACAGAATTTTTTCGATTTCCTTCCCAGATTGAATGGCTTCAATAACGGCTCTTACCCCAAAAATCATTTCCTTTTCAGGACGGCGTCTGGTTTTATATTGGTTGATCATAATTTTGTCAATCTAAATATTTGTCATTAAATGATTTAACTACAAAATTTCATTTTCCAGTTCCTGAATCCTCATTTCTCGTTCAAAGGAAAAAGTTTTGTCCTTTTCATTCAGTAAATGATACAATTCCAGCGATTTTAAATAAAAAATTTTTGCTGTTTCTGTTTGATGATCAGCTTCAAAGGAAGAAGCTGTCTCGTCGGTTAATTTTGTCAGCAGGCTTAAAATAGAAACATTATAATTTTTCTGCCGTATTGTTTCAATGAATTGATCTATTGGCATAATACTCAATTCTTTCAAATTATAGTGCAATAATTCTCTATAAGTATTTTCAGCCATTTTCAGGGCGTCTTCTGGAAAACCTTTTTCACGTAAACCCAACATAGCTGCAATGACATAATTCAATTTTTCAAGATATTTCAGTAAATAATCTTCTGTTGGCATCTGATATTTTGATAAATGATTAACCACGAGGCAAGCCTCGAGGAATTCTTTTGATTAAAATTGAATTTTTTCTCTTGATTGAAGAGCAATTTTTTGCAAAGTTACTCAAATAATTGAATATCTTTTTTATCAGTCAACTCTTAAAAATCAAATTTAAGAACAGATTCCTACTTATAACAGAGGGAATCCAAAAATGCTTTTTGTATTTTTATCTCATAGCAAATTAAAAATTTCTTATAAAAAATTTTCTATGTAATTTTGTGAAAATGAATGGTTTATTACGATAATAAAGATATAGTAAAATTTACAAAAAAACCAAAGATGACAATAAGAAAAATTGTAACCTTTGGTTTTTATAATCAATGAATTAAGATTTCTATTGGAGTTCCCAAGCTAAAGCACTTGCTCCTAAAATGGCTGCATCCGATTCTTTAAGAATTGAGAATAGAATTTTAATTTTTTCTTTCCAGATAGGAAGAAGATTTTTTTCCATGTTTTCCCTAATAGGACCTAATATAAATTCACCTGCTTTTGATAAACCTCCAAAAAGAATAATAGCTTCAGGGGCACTGAAAGCAACAAAATCAGCAAATAATTCTCCTAAAATTTTTCCCGTAAAATTAAAAATTTCAATAGCTACTTCGTCGCCTTCTTTTGCCGCATCGTAAACATCTTTTGAAGTAATATCAGCTAAAGGAATATTCCGTAAAATACTTTCTTGATTGGTTGTTTCAAGGATTTCCCTTGCTGTCCGAGCAACTCCTGTAGCTGATGCGTAAGCCTCAAGACAACCATTTTTCCCACATCCACACAAACGACCATTTCTTATGGCAGTTACGTGTCCTAATTCTCCAGCAAAGCCATCGTGACCATAAACTAATTTTCCATCAATGACGATACCGCTTCCTACACCTGTACCTAAAGTAATCATAATAAAATCTTTCATGCCGCGAGCTATACCATACGTCATTTCTCCGATTGCAGCAGCATTTGCATCGTTTGTCAAAGCCACTGGTATCCCAAATTTCTCACGAAGAAGTGAGGAAAAAGGAATAATTCCTTTCCATGGTAAATTAGGAGCAAATTCAATGTTACCTGTATAAAAATTTCCATTTGGAGCACCAACTCCAATCCCTCTAATTTTTTCTATGCCACCTTCAGCGACAATTAATTTCATTAATTCATTATAAAGGTCGTCTATATAAAGATTTACGTCACTATGTGCAGTTGTTTTTATAGCACTTTTGCTTAATACATTTCCCCGAACATCTACAATACCGAAAACGGTATTTGTTCCTCCCATGTCAATGCCTATTACATAAGGTTTTTCCATAATTAAATTTTTTATTTTGTTTTTCAAATTTCAACGGAAATATTTTTATTTACATTTTTTGAGCCAATTACGGCATAAAACAGAATATACAGCAATCCAACAAAAATTACCCAATAACTGGTTTGATAAGTAGAAATATCTGCAATCCAATTTTGCAATAATGGTAAAATACCACCTCCAACGACCATCATCATAAATATTCCTGAAGCTGCTGCTGTATATTTTCCAAGCCCTTCCACTGCCAGATTAAAAATACATCCCCACATAACTGAGGTACACAAACCACATAGTACTAAAAACAAAGCAATAAGAGGAACTTGTACCATACCAAATGATGAACCAGTAAATACAGGCATAGAAGTTGTTAAATTTTTAGGTAAGAAAATCGCAAGTAAAACTAAAATAATCCCTCCTGTAGCTACACTTGTCAACATAGTTTTACTGGAAATTTTACCACCAATCAGACTTCCGATGAAACGACCAATAAGCATTAAAAACCAGTATGTTCCAGCAACAAATCCTCCAATAGCTGCTGCTTTTTGTGGATTCAATGCTGCTCCTTTGTCAGAAACATCTGCAAGGAAAAAATTAAGTGTACCTGGAATTCCTACTTCTACTCCAACATAAATAAAAATAGCAATAGCACCTAATACAAAGTGACGAAAATTCCAGGGACTATGTTCATATTTAATTTCAATATTTCTACTTCTATTTTCATCTGGATCTTTAATAGGAATGAATAATAGAATCAGAAAAGTAGCTGCAAAAACACCTAAAGCAATATAAAGGATAGGATTTACACTATTAATAGTAATTTCACCTGATAAAACACGTTCTTTTGTAATGTCACCAATTAAGGCACCTACAAACATAGGTGTTAGTGTAGCAGCCAAAGAATTGAATGTTGCTCCAATTTGGATTAATTGATTCCCTTTGTTGCCACCTCCACCAAGAAGATTTAACATAGGATTAACAACGGTGTTCAACATGCATACCGAAAAACCTGCCACAAAGGCACCCAATAAGTAAACAAAGAAATTAGCAGGAAGAGCAAAAAGCTGAGAACCCACTCCAATAATTCCAGATAAATATTGGATTAAGACACCAAAAAATCCTACAGCAATTGCAGCAAGAGCAGTTTTTTTATAACCGATTCTTGTTAACAATTTTCCTGCTGGAATACCCATAAATAGATAAGCCAGAAAGTTCATCATATTTCCTAACATACCCAGGAAATTCGAGCCTTCAAATTGTGGCTGATTTTTCCAAATAACTCCAATAGGAGCTGCAAGATTAGTCACAAATGAAATCATTCCAAAAAGGAAAATCATTGTGATAATTGCTACGAGATTCCTATTTTTTTTCTGTGTAGCCATGTTTCGAAATTAATTAAGTTAATAATGTTAAATTTACAGTTTAAATAAAAAGATAGACCAACAAAAGTACTATTTTTTGTCAAATCTCTTAAAAAGAACATCAAAAAATACATCAGACAAACAATGTTTTACAACATATTTTTTGTTTCAATTACCTATTTTTGTTTTGATTGCTGAATTCAAGTCACAAATGCAACTTTTTGGTTAGACAAATTTCGTAATAAAAATTCATTTGGTGTTAAGAAATTTAATTTTTTTCTTGGTCTGTTGTTCAAAATATCTTCTACTCGCTTTATCT
>JAGPGD010000020.1 GCA_018056165.1 Paludibacteraceae bacterium
CATATCTTATTGTAAATTAGTTAAACAATCTATAAAGATAGTGATTTTCAGGGAGTTGACCAAATAAAAATATAAATAATTAATTGATTTACAATTATTTAACTAAAAATATAACACACTATTGTTATAAAAAAAGATGCTCATATATTATTTCAAGCATCAATTATCGAAACTCTATTGTATTGTAAAATATTTCACATGGAATTTACTAAATATTATTTTTTGGGGATTGGAGGAATTGGAATGAGTGCACTGGCACGCTATTTTAATTCAAAAGGATACCAAGTAGCTGGTTATGATCGAAATGAAAGCAATTTGACAGCTACTTTACAGTTTGAAGGCATACAAATTTGTTATGAACCAGAAAGCAACCTTATTCCTTTATCTTTTAGAGATGCAAAAAACACATTGGTTGTAATTACTCCTGCCATACCAACCAATCATCCTCAACTTATCTATTTTCAGGAAAACGGTTTTACTATCAAAAAGCGAGCTGAAGTTTTAGGTGAAATTACCCGACAAAGTAAAGCAATTTGCATTGCAGGTACACATGGGAAAACCACTACTTCTACTATTGCTGCTCACTTGTTGTATCAGTCGCAAGTATCGTGTAATGCCTTTTTGGGAGGAATATCCAATAATTATAATACTAATTTGTTACTCTCAAAAGACAGCAATTTATTTGTAGTAGAAGCGGATGAATATGATCATTCTTTCCATCAACTTTCACCCTATATGGCTGTAATTACTTCTGTCGATGCTGATCATCTGGATGTTTATCAAACGCCAGAAGCTTTTCGTCAAAGTTTTGAATTTTTTACTTCTTTAATTCGTCCAAATGGAGTATTACTTTTACGGAAAGATCTAAACATTCAACCGCAGTTGCAGAAAGGTGTAAAACTATATACTTATTCTCTTGATGACGGTGGCGATTTTTATGCTGAAAATATTAAAAAAATTAATAATAAGTTTCATTTTGATTTCGTTACCCCTACGGAACGAATTGCAGATGTTTGTTTGAAAATCCCTATTCGGATAAATATTGAAAATAGCGTTGCTGCGATGGCTATTGCGTGGCTAAATGGAGTAAGCAACGAAGAAATAAGAACAGGAATTGCTTCATATTCAGGTATTTATCGTAGGTTTAATATCGTATATAAATCTGATAAGGTAGTATTTATGGATGATTATGCTCATCATCCAAAGGAATTGAAAGCCAGTATTTCTTCTATTAAAGAATTATTTCCTGAAAGAAAAATCACAGGAATTTTTCAACCTCATCTTTACAGTAGAACGCGTGATTTTGCTTCTGATTTTGCAGAAGCATTGTCAGGGCTTGATGAATTGATATTACTGGATATATATCCTGCCCGTGAATTGCCTATTGAAGGAATAACTTCTGAAAAAATTTTTCAAGAAGTAAAACTAAAAAACAAAATTTTATGTACCAAAAAAGATTTATTGCCCTTATTGAAAGAGAAAGATATAGATGTACTGGTTACTTTTGGTGCTGGCGATATTGACAAGCTGGTGCCTGAAATCAAAAAACAATTGAAAGAAAGCAATCGTTAATAACTATGGAAGGTTCAAATCATGAAACCTGTCTTTAAGTATATATTACTCACACTTGGTGTTTTATGCATCCTGGCTTATTTGATAATGGCTGTTTGGGTTTTTTCTGGTTTAAGAGACAAGGAAGTTTGTCATAGATTCGAAATAAAATTTTATAATAACAATTCACCAGTTCAATTGATAACAAAAGAAGATATAGCTAAACTAATTGACCAAAAGGGCTTAACACCTTATGGAAAAAACTTGAAAAATATATATACAGATTCTATTGAAAATATTTTAAGAAAAAATCCGATGATCAAGCAAGTTGAGTGTTTTAAAACGCCCGATGGAAGTGTTTATCTTTTAGTAAAACAAAGAAAACCAAAATTCAGATTAATCGGATACGAAAGTTTTTATGTGGATGAAGACAGAAATATAATTCCTACCTCTGTGAGTGATGCAGCTTATCTTCCTGTGGTGTCAGGAAGAGTCACAAAATCAATGGCAAAAGGGGAATTATTTGATTTTATTACTTTTTTAGAAAAAGATACTTTTTGGAATGCTCAAATAGAACAAATTTATGTAACCAATGATGGAAAACTTAAATTGGTACCAAGAGTGGGAACAGGGATTATTGTACTCGGAGATTTGGATGATTACGAAAATAAGCTTCAGAAATTAAAAAAATTATATGTAAATGGTTTCAATAAAATAGGGTGGAATCATTATAAAATAATAAATTTGCAATATAAAAATCAAATTGTTTGCACTCGTGAAAATCAGTCTGATAGATTATTCTTAGATATTAGTGAAGCAAATTGAATGATTATTCTTAGAAAATTATGAATGGAAGAACTTATATAGCATTGGATTTAGGTAGTTCACAGATTTTGGCATTAGCAGCAACAGTTTTAGACAATGGTGCAGTAAGAATTCTGGGAAGTGAATCTAAAATTTCTGAGGATGTGAAACATGGCATCATTGAACATCCTTCTGGATGTGCTTTTAAGGTCAATGAATTACTAAAATTATTGCAAAACAGTTCGAAAATTCAAGATATACAACAAGTTTGTGTTGGTATCAATGCCAGGAGCATGAAAGTTATTTCTGGTCTTGTAACTCGTTTCGTTGGTCAGAATAAGATGGTAACAGATATGTTGATTAATGAAATGAAGGATGAATGTGCAAGAAAATATTCTCAAAATGATTTGATTGTCTTTCAAACAATACCTGTTAAATATCAATTAGATGGAGAATATATAACCAATCCTATAGGAAAGAAAGGAGTACAAATTACAGGTTATTATAATGTAGTTATTGGAAATAAATTGATAAAAGAACGTTTTGATGGTTGTTTCGATCGAACTGGCATCATGGTTGAATATTCACCTTTAGCAATAGAATCATTGGCTACTGTTTTAGTGGAAGAAGACGAACGCAAAAATGGTTGTGCTTTGATTGATTTTGGAGCAACTACTACCACTTTGGGAGTTTATAAAAATGATATCTTACAACAATTGTTGGTAGTACCTCTTGGGGGAGAAAATATTACTTCCGATATTGAAGAATTAGGTATAAAAAAGTCGTATGCGGAACGCCTAAAATGTTTGAAAGGTGCGTCGATGGTAAAATTTGTAGAAAACCCTATTTATGTCGAGATGCCTTCTGAAAATACGGAGGAAAATTTGCGAATTTCAACCTCTTTTTTAGCAAACATTATCAATGCTCGGCTGGAAGAAATTACCCAACCAATTTTTAAAACCATCAATCAATTGCCTTTCTCTCTGGAAGGAGGAATTATCATTACTGGAGGAGCATCAAAATTAAATTATCTTAAGGAATTTATTGAAGAAAATACAGGATTGCCTGTTCGTTTTGGGAATCATTCTGAATGGTTAGATGATAAAACCCCAGAGAAATTCTTTGATGATACTTATTCTCAATTGATCGGAACAATTGTATTAACTGATGAATATCGAAAATTAAATCCAACGAACGTACAACCAAAAAAAGAACCAAAAATCAAGCGAAATCTTAAGGATAAACTTACAGAACATATTTTTAATCTTTTTGATGATGACAGTGAAATGAAATAAACAAAGATTTTCTCTTTGTTGATTTTTTAAAATATTTAAACAAATGGAAGAACTTATCGAAATGTTACCTTTAGAATTGCCTTTGGTAGATAATTCTATTATAAAAGTAATTGGTGTTGGTGGAGGCGGTGGAAATGCAGTAAATCACATGTACCGTCAAGGCATTACCGATGTATCATTTGTAATTTGCAACACAGATAATCAAGTCCTTATAAAATCACCCGTACCTATAAAAATACAATTAGGAGTTAATACTACTGCTGGGCTTGGAGCAGGAGGAAATCCTGAAGTTGCTCGTCAAGCAGCAGAAGAATCTATTGATAAAATCAAAGAAGTTTTGCAAGATAATACCAAAATGGTATTTATTACAGCAGGCATGGGTGGGGGTACGGGCACTGGAGCTTCGCCTGTCATTGCCAAAGTAGCGCATGATATGGGAATTCTTACAGTAGGAATTGTTACCATTCCTTTTGCTTTTGAAGGAAATTTAAAAATTAAACAGGCATTAGAAGGTGTTGCAGCTTTGAGTGAACATGTAGATGCTATTCTGGTAATTAACAATGAAAAACTAAAAGATATTTATCCTGATCTGGAATTATCAAATGCTTTTGCTAAAGCCGATGATGTGCTGACTAATGCAGCTAAAAGTATTGCTGAAATTATTACTGTTCCGGGCTATATTAACACTGATTTTGCTGATGTTTATAGTATTATGAAAGATGGTAAAGTAGCCATTATGAATACCGGATATGCTTCAGGTGAAAACCGAATCACGAAAGCCATAGAGAATGCTTTAAATTCACCCTTGCTCAACACAAATGATGTAAATGGTGCTTCCAAAGTTTTGTTGAGTCTTTATTGCTCAACTACCAATCAGATTAAGATGGAAGAAGTGCAACAAATTCATGATTTTATGAAAAAAGTAGGGAGAAATGTACAGGTAATTTGGGGTGCTACTTTCGATGACACTTTAGGCGACAACGTTAAAATTACGCTTATTGCGACTGGTTATGATGTTAGTGATATTCCAGGTATGCCTACTTCAATCGTAAATAAACATAAAAACAGTCAATTTGCTGAAAAAAAATATTCAACTATTGATGAAAAAAAACCACCTATTGCTCATTCTACTGAAGAAGAAAAGGAATTACAGATTCAAAAAGCAATGGATGAATATTATGGTGATGATATTTCTCAAAATACTTCTGAAAAAGAATTAAAAGTGGGAATAGAAGATAATATACCTGTAGTTAATTTTAATGACCTCGAAGATTTAGAGAATGACGAAATTTTGAAAAAAGTAGAAAAAATTCCTGCCTGGATAAGAAAACAGAAAAAAAATGATTAACTTCTTATTTTGTTTTTACTAAAAAATTATACTTATGGAAACTTTATTTGATAAAATTTCAGAAGATATTAAACAAGCAATGCTTGCTCGTGATAAAGTAACCCTGGAAGCTTTACGTGGCATTAAGAAAGAATTTCTTGAGGCAAAAGCAGCAAAAGGAAGCGATGGGACATTGTCGGATGAAGCAGCAGTAAAAATTCTTCAGAAAATGATCAAACAACGGAAAGAAAGTGCTCAAATTTATGCCGAACAGAACCGACCCGAATTAGCTGAAGCTGAATTGGCAGAAGTAGCTGTTATCGAAAAATATTTACCCCCTCAAATGGATGAAGAACAGTTAAAAACTGAAATTAATAAAATCATTGATGAGGTGGGAGCCAAAAGTATGCAAGAGATGGGGAAAGTTATAGGAATTGCGGTCAAAAAACTGGCTGGGAAAGCCGATAGCCAAATGATAGCTAACACTGTAAAAAGTTTGCTGCAAAGTAAAGTTTGAAAATAAAAAAGGAATTATTCTTGACTTTCAAAGAGTAATTCCTTTATTTTATCGACAATGATTTTTTTACAATCCTTTCACTATTTCATAAGTATCAGAAGCTATCATAAATTCTTCGTCTGTTGGAATGACGGCAACCTTTATGCTGGAATCGGGTGTACTTATCAAGGCTTCTTTCCCTTGCGTGGCTATATTTATTTTTTCGTCGATTTTAACTCCTAAATAATTAAGATTATTGCACACATTTGTACGTGTACTGGCTTGATTTTCACCAATACCACCTGTAAATACCAGTAAATCAACTCCATTCAAAGCAGCCGCATAAGCACCAATGTATTTTATGATGCGGTATTCATACATTTCTAAGGCTAAACGGGCTCTTTGATTTCCTTTTGCAATAGCAGCTTTAATATCCCGCATGTCAGATGAAATTCCTGAAACACCTAACATTCCACTATGTTTATTAAATAAAGTAGAAAGTGCTGAAGGTCCAATCATTTCTTTTTCCATCAAAAAAGTGGCGATTCCCAAATCAACATCGCCCGAACGAGTTCCCATCATTAAACCTTCAAGTGGTGTAAATCCCATTGATGTATCAATAGATTTTCCATTTTTGATGGCGGTAGCTGAAGCTCCATTTCCTAAATGCACCGTTATTATTTTTGTTTGTTGATAATCAAGTCCTAAAAAATCGCAAGCTCTTTTTGAAACGTATCGATGACTCGTTCCATGAAAGCCATATCGCCGAATGCTATATTTTGTATATAAGGAATAAGGAATGGCATACATATAGGCATATTCGGGCATTGTTTGATGAAAAGCGGTATCAAAAACTGCCACCTGTGGAACAGAAGGCAATAATTCTTCTATAGCGTGAATACCAGCTAAATTAGGTGGATTATGTAAAGGTGCTATGTCAATGCATTCTTCAATTTTTCGAATTACTTCATCCGTTATGAGTACACTTTTGTTAAATTTTTCACCACCATGAACAACCCGATGACCAACAGCATCAATTTCCTCTAAAGATTTAAGTGTTCCATGGCGTTTACTGGTAAGTACTCCTAAAATATATTCGATTGCAGTTTGATGTTCCAAAACCTCACCTTCTAAAAGAATTTTTTGACCATCATGCCGCATATGTCTCAAGCATGAACCTTTCATTCCAATTTTTTCCACAATACCAGAGCCTAAAATCTCATTAGTTTCTAAATTGAATAATTTATATTTTACTGAGGAACTACCACAGTTTAATACTAATATTTTCATGCTTTTTCTCCTCCCTGTTTGATGATATTTCCTTCTTCATCGTATTTATAAAATCCTTTTCCTTTTCTTACTCCAAAATGTTTCGCCCTATATAAGCGTAATAAAATAGGTGAAGGTTTATATTTGGGGTTTCCATATTCGTTATAAAGATTTTCCATTAAGTTTACAATTTTTTCAATTCCCATTTGGTCAGCCATACGAAAAACTCCCAATCGGTGACCAAAACCTACTGTCAGAACCCGGTCAATGTCTTCTATATTCGAAATTCCTTCCATTAATATTTCACAGGCTTCATTTAATTCAATGAGAAATAACCTGATACTTACTAAACCTGCTGATTCAGCAACCGCTACATATTGATGGTTGATCAAACGAGCAAATTGACAAACTTTGTTATAAGTTTCATCTGAAGTGTAAAGACCGCGTACAATTTCTATAATGTTTGATTCTGGAATGTTGGATAAAAAATGTAATCCTACGCATCTTTCTTTATAACGTAATTCAGATGCCAATTCTGTAATAACAACGGTAGATACATTAGAAGCAATGATAGCTTGAGGAGATAAAACTTTTTCCAATTGCAAAAACACTTCTTTTCTTTCATTTACATGCCTTTCGCCTGTTTGGTCATCGTATCGAATAGCTTCAATTACAAAATCACAATCGCTAAAATCTTTATAATTTTTTGTTCCTTGTACGCGACTCAATACTATTTTTTTCTCATTTTCTGTTAATCCCCAATTCTCAATTTTTTTATCTAATTTTTCTTCAATTCGGCTAAAAGCATTGGCAATTTTTTCATCAGTAGGTTCTAAAAATACTACTTCGATTCCATTAAGAAGTGCCCTGGTAACAATAGCACTACCTTCGTAACCACAACCAACTATTCCTATTTTTGAAAAAAGAGTGCGTCGTCGGCTTCTTTTACTTAACCCATATTTTTCAATGGGTTCGACAATTATTTCGTGCATAATATTTTAAAAAATTAAAAGGTCAAAATCCAATTTAATAATTCAATTTATTTTCTTACCAAATTTGACGTTATGATAATCATTTGTACAATATCATTTACTGAACATCCTCGAGATAAATCGTTTACAGGTGCAGCCATTCCTTGCAGAATAGGACCAATAGCTTGTGATCCTGAAAGACGTTCTACTAATTTGTAGCCAATGTTACTGGCTTGCAAATCAGGAAATATTAAAACATTGGCTCGTCCCGCCACTGGACTATCGGGAACTTTTCTCTTAGCCACAGATGGAACAATAGCTGCATCAGCTTGTAATTCTCCATCGATAAGTAAATCAGGATTCATTTCTTTTGCTATTTTCGTTGCTTTTATTACTTTGTCAACTAACTCATGTTGAGCACTTCCTTTGGTCGAAAAACTAAGCATGGCAACACGTGGTTCAATTTCTGCCAGGTTATGAGCAGTTTCGGCTGTACACATTGCTATTTGTGCTAATTCTTCGGCTGTGGGACATGGATTTACTGCACAATCTGCAAATATTAATAAACCATTTTCACCATATTGAGTAGGGGTAAACATTAAAAATAAACCTGATACAACATTTATGCCAGGAACAGTTTTTATAATTTGAAATGCAGGGCGTAATACATGAGTAGTAAAATTGCGTGCTCCGGCTAATTCGCCATCTGCATCTCCATTTTTTATCATCAAACAACCAAAATATAAAGGGTCTTTTGCAAGTCGTGTGGCTTCTTCATAAGTTATCCCTTTATTTTTTCTAATTTCGTAAAGAAGATTAATATATTCATTCAATTTTGGGGAATTTTCAGGATCAATTATTTCTGCCTCGGCTATGTTGTTTAAATGATTTTCTTCGGCTAATTTTCTTATTTTTTCTTCTTTCCCAAGTAAAATCAATTGAGCTATTTTTTCTTTTAATACAACATCAGCCGCTTGCAACGTGCGAATTTCATCTCCTTCTGGCAAAACAATTTTTCGTAAATTTGCTTTTGCCCGTTCCATTAATTTGTTTAGTAAATCCATTTTCATTTTTATATGGAAGTAAGCACTTTGAATGTTGAAGAACACTTACAAAATTAATAAAAAAAATGAAATTGCAATGTCGAGATGACAATTTTTAATAAAAATTTTTCCTGAAAAACAAAAAGCATATTTTAACAATTATTTTAGCCATTTATTCAACCATTCAAAAAAGGTTCGTTGCCATAGGATACCATTTTGCGGTTGCAATACCCAATGGTTTTCATCTGGAAAAATCAACATTTCAGCCGGAATATCTCTTAATATTGCTGCATTAAAAGCAGCCATAGCCTGCGAAGCAAGGATTCTGTAATCTTTTTCTCCATGAATGATTAAAATAGGTGTATCCCATTTGTCTACAAACAGATGTGGTGAATTAGCATAAGTTCGTTGGGCAGTAGAATTATTCTTATCCCAGTAAGGACCACCAAAATCCCAGTTTACAAACCACATTTCATCCGTTTCAAGGTATTGTTGTTCCAAGTTAAACATCCCATCGTGAGCGATAAAAGCTTTAAATCGTTTGTTATGATGGCCTGCCAGCCAGTAAACGGAAAATCCGCCATAACTGGCTCCCACACATCCCAACTTGTCTTTGTTGACAAAAGATTCTTTTGCTAATGCATCGATAGCTGAAAGATAATCTTGCATGTTTTGTCCGCCATAATCGCCGCTGATTTGTTCCAGCCATTCTTTGCCAAAACCTGGAACACCTCTTCGATTAGGAGCGACAATAATATAATTATTGGCAGCCATTAATTGAAAATTCCATCGATATGACCAAAACTGACTGACTGGCGATTGTGGACCACCTTCACAGTAGAGCAATGTTGGATATTTTTTGTTTGGATCGAAATCAGGTGGATAAATAACCCACGTATGCATTTGCTTGTTGTCCGTCGTTGTAATCCATCGTTCCTCAACCTTTCCCATTTTTAATTGATCCAGTATTTCTTTATTTTCAAAAGAAAGCTCTGTTTCTTTTCCTGTTTTTGGATCAATGCTATAAATTTCATTGGGTTTACTCATGGAATGTTTTACGCCAATAAGAACGTTTTTAGCTTCGATAACGAATTCATAATCGTGAATTCCATTAGTAAGAGGTGTAATTTGTTTATTTTGAATGTTTGCTTTGTAAATTTGAGTTAAAGCATGCCAGCAACTTACAAAATAGATATTTTGACTATTGGAACTCCAGGATAAATTATTGCAATTTTGATCGAAATTGCTGGAAATATCTTTCTTTTCTCCCGTCTGTAAATTCATTACAAACAAACGACTTTTATCCGACTCGTAACCTTCACGTTCCATGCTTTCCCAAGCTATCCATTTGCCGTTGGGTGAAAATTTAGGATTCATATCATATCCCATCATTCCTTCTGTTTTATTTTCAGTCTTTCCACTTTCCACATAATAGAAATAAATATCAGAATTAGTGGAAAGCGTATATTCTTTACCTGTTTTCTTCCGACAAGTATAGGCAATGATTTTACTATCCGGGCTCCAATCGAGTTGCTCAATCCCACCAAAAGGTTTCATGGGACATTCATAAGGTTCTCCTTCCAGAATATCTTTCTCGTTTTCGATTTTATTGTTTTTGAAATCAGCAATAAAAGGATGTTGAATGGTTTGTATCCATTCGTCCCAGTGTTTATACATCAAGTCTTTTACAATAATGCCTGTGGCTTTCGGCAAATCAGGGTATTTGTCGCTGGCACGTTCACCAAATTTTACCTCAGCAATAAAAAGAATTTTTGATTCGTCGGGTGAAAAAATAAAATCGTTTATACCACCTTCTCGTTGAGTAATTTGTTGACGATTAGCACCATCGGCATCCATCATCCACAACTGTGAACTTCCGCTTTCTGAAGAAATAAAAGCTATATGTTTCCCATCTTTCATCCATTTAGCACTATTTTCACGAACAGAAGTTTGGGTAATTTGTATTTTATTTGTTCCATCGACATTCATAGTGAAAATCTCGGTGTTGCTTTTGTTTTCAGGAATGCTAAAATAAGTAACATGATAAAGAATTTTTGTCTTATCAGGAGAAAGTTGAACGCCCGATATTCTTCCAAACGACCAAAGAACTTCAGGTGTCATTTTTCCATTTTCAATTTTGATGGTAGATTTGCCAATCAATTGATTTTCTTCAGAAGCAAGACAAGTGGTTGATAAAGTGACCATTGTTAAAATAAATAATTTAAATATTTGATGCATATTTTGTTGGAATATAAACTTAGGTTATATTTATCTTTATAAGAATAACAAAAGTAAGATTTTAGACTGTTATATTCAAGCAATGTTTTTTTATTGAAATAATTAGTAGAAATGAAAGCGTTAGTAATCAATAGGATAAATGTTTAATATCTCCTTAAAAAACTTGCTTTTTTTGTAGTAGAAGATAGAAATTGTATTTAATTTTTTTCAACAATCCATTATTTTTTAAAAATGATGTATCTTTGTGACGTTTTTTAATAAATAAAAACAAAATAATATGAGTTTATTAAGTAAAAGAATGGGGGAATATAAAGACCCTCAAGAAGTGCAAGCTTTAGGAGTATATCCTTATTTTCGTCCTATTGAATCTGAACAGGATACTGTAGTCAAAATTCATGGAAAACCTGTTTTAATGTTTGGATCGAATAGTTATTTAGGTTTAACTAATCATCCTAAATTAAAAGAAGCAGCTATCAAAGCCATTGAAAAATATGGGACAGGTTGTGCAGGTTCTCGTTTTCTGAATGGGACACTGGATATTCACATCGAATTAGAAGAAAGGTTAGCAAAGTTTGTAAATAAAGATGCGGCTCTGGTTTATTCTACAGGATTTTCCGTGAATGCCGGTGTTATTCCTTGCTTAACAGGCAGAAATGATTATTTGATTTTTGATGAGAGAGATCATGCTTCCATTATTGAAGGAAAAAGGTTATCTTTTTCAAAACAGTTTAAGTATCGTCACAATGATATGGAGTCGCTTGAAGATATTCTAAAACGTTGTGATTATGATAGAATAAAAGTGATTGTTTTGGATGGTGTTTTCAGTATGGAAGGAGATATAGCCAAATTGCCTCAAATTGTTGAATTATCAAAAAAATACAATGCCTCTGTTTATGTGGACGAAGCTCATACGTTAGGTGTTTTTGGTAAAACAGGAGCTGGAATTTGTGAACATTTCGGCTTAACTGATGATGTTGATTTAATTATGGGTACTTTTAGCAAGTCTTTAGGAACAATTGGTGGTTTTATAGCTTCTGACAATAATATTATTAATTATTTAAAGCATAATTCTCGTACTTTAATTTTTAGTGCCTCCATTACACCAGCTTCAACTGCGTGCGTACTGGCAGCTCTTGATGTTATTGCAGAGGAGCCATGGAGAAAGGAAGCTTTGTGGGCAAATACCTTGCGTGCTAAGGAAGGGTTTTTAAAGGCTGGATTTGAAATTGGTCATACTGAATCTCCTATTATTCCTCTTTATGTACGTGATAACATAAAAACTTTCAAGCTGACGCAAATGTTACAGGATGAAGGCGTTTTTGTCAATCCCGTTGTTTCTCCAGCCGTGCCCTCTGAAGATACGCTGATTCGTTATTCATTAATGGCTACACATACTTTTGAGCAAATTGATGAATCCATTGAAAAAATTACTAAAGTTGCCCGTCAACTTAGAATAATAGAATAACCCCGTTGTTTATATAAATGTAAAAAGTAGAGCAAGAGAATTTGTTCTACTTTTCTGTTTATAATATCTGAATTTTTTTAAAAATATTCCTGATTTTGAAGATAATCTTGAACAGATTTTTTTCTATAACCATTTCTTTTTTCTAAAATAAAGCAATATTATAAGGGAAACTAAAATCATTAATACCAATGAAAATGGATACCCATATTTCCAATTAAATTCTGGAATATATTTAAAGTTCATCCCATAAATACTTGCAATAAGTGTGGGAGGCAAAAATATAACAGATACAACAGTAAATATTTTAATAATTTTGTTTTGCTGAATATTTGCTAATCCAAGAAAAGTATCCTGCAAATAATCCAATCGATCAAAATCGAATCGTGTATATTCAAATAAAGAATTAATATCTTTTATGATCATATTTAAACGAGATAAAAGATCACGAGGAAAGAAATTACATTTTAACATATTGGAAATAACCCGTTGTTTATCTACAATATTCTGCCGGATAAGCATCACTTTTTCCTGTAAATCTTTGATAAGTATTAAAATATTTTGATCCAAGAGATCTTCACTATTTAAAGTTTTACTCAAGTTGGTAATTTGGTCAGTCACTTCTTCAATCATGTCTGCATCGTATTCGATACGGGTTTCAAAAATCGAAACCAAAACATGATAACCTGTGGGAAAATTACTGGTATTTACAAAAAGCTTTTTTACAGTCTCATTGAATGATTTTAATTCTGAACTGCGTACCGAAACCAAAATTCCATTTTTTATAATAAATGAAACTGGCTCCATTACATAATTATCTTGTAAGAAATTTGAGTTTGCCACAATACTGTCATCAGTTTGGATATACCGGGAACTCATTTCAATTTCTTCAATTTCTTCATCTTCCTGAATGTAAATTTTTAAAAATTGTTCTAATTCGGATTCTACATTTTCTGGAACATCGTTCAAATCAATCCAGATTAAATTATTAAGATCTACTTTTTTGAGGATATCAAGATTTTTTGAAATTTTTAATTTACCATCTTCATGATAAAATATTCTTAATTCTGACATGATTGCCTCCTTTCTATTTTTTTATTACTGAAGGATTATTAAATTATCCAGCAGTAAGTAGTGTAACAATAAAATGAAAAATTATTATTTGGTTATTGTTTCATTGCCTTTTCTATTTGATTGGTAAGCTGAATAAAAGCAGTTACATCCAATTGTTCAGGACGTTTATCAAAAAATGAATTTTTATATATTTCATGATTTTTTTCTATCAAAGGTCTCAATGAATTTCGCAATGTTTTCCGTCGTTGGTTAAAAGCTGTTTTTACAACTGTTTTAAAAAGTTTTTCGTTGCAACCGATATTCAAATTTTCATTTCGAGTAAGTTGAATAACAGCCGATTTCACTTTTGGCGGAGGTTGGAAGACATTTTCATCAACAGTAAATAAATATTCTACTTTATAATATGCTTGAAGCAACACACTCAAAATACCGTAAATTTTGCTGCCTGGTAAAGCAGCCAACCGTTCAGCTACTTCTTTTTGCACCATTCCCGTTAGTGATGGAATAATATCCTTATTTTCAAGAAGTTTAAAAAATATTTGGCTTGAAATGTTGTAAGGGAAATTGCCAATAATATAAAATTCACCAGAAAAAATCTTTTGTAAGTCTAATTGAAGAAAATCGCCTTCAATAACTTTTAAATTAGGGAAATGTTTATGGAGATAAATTACTGATTCGTGATCAATTTCAATAGCGACAAGATCAATAAGAGGCTGATTGATAAGGAATTGAGTTAATATACCCATCCCAGGCCCAATTTCCAGTACTGAAGTTTTCTCCTGGATGGGTAAACTTTCTACAATTCGGCGAGCCACATTTTTGTCCTTCAAAAAATGTTGCCCTAAGTATTTTTTTGCTTTTACTTCGGCCATTACTATGATAATCGTCGGACATGATAAACAACCCAATAAAATTAATTAAAAAATGAAAAATTAAGATTAACAAACAAAATTGTATCTTTGTAACCTCGAAATTTTCTACTGCAAAAGTAATTAAAATTGTTAGAAACTTCTTCTTTTTTAAAAAATTATTAATACGATTTTAGATTTTTATGTCTTATAATGAATGAGGAAAATTTTTCAAAGGATTGGTTTTTTAATAGGTAAAGCAATTGACTTTTTTTATCCGCCTTTTCGTAAATACATGACTTTGCAATTTTTCAGATATGGAATCACAGGTGCTGCAAATATGGTTTTCGACTGGGTTTTATATTTTATTGTGTATAATTTTGTTTTACAACACAGAATGCTTCATCTGGGTTTTGTAACCATGAGTGCTCACATTGGAGCATTGGCAATAACTTTCCCAATTTCTTTTTTTACTGGTTTTTTACTACAAAAATATGTTACTTTTACAACTTCTTATTTACGAGGGCGAGTACAACTGTTTAGGTATTTATTAGTGGTAATGGTTAATTTGGGTTTGAATTATGTGGGCTTAAAATTTTTCGTCGAAGTAATCCATTTTTATCCAACTCCTTCCAAAATGTTAATAACTATTGTCACAACTATTTTTAGCTATTTTGCTCAGAAAAAGTTTACATTTAAAACACTCGAAATTTCTTAATGCAAATTTTTTTATAAAATTTGAAATTGATTGTACAAATATTCAATGGTGAAAAAAGTATATAATTCGAGATAAAAGGAAAAACTTTTACCGAAGTAGAAGATGAAATTTTACGATTAATCAACTAAATAAGGTAATAAGGTTATAATCAAGGAGATAATTCGGTGTTATTAAGATCAATTGTTTTTAATAAGGTTTTATTAAAATTAAACAATTTGCCGATGTGAGATGATTTTGGCAGGTAAAATAGAATTCTTATCTCTGTAACTCATTGAAAATAAATGAGATATTACACAGCACGGAAAAACTCGGAAAAACTCGGAGAAATGTAGAAATGATATTTTGAACAATATTGAATTGAGTTTAAAAAATTATTGCACAAATGTTTTAGAGTTTTTTCAATAGAAATTATAAATATCAAATATTTATCAATTTTCATTTCAAAGAATGATTTGTGTTATCATAAAATTAAAGTCTATATAAAATTATTTTAAATCTTACGTGAAAAAATGTCATCTGCTTTTGTTCGAAAAT
This sequence comes from Paludibacteraceae bacterium, assembly GCA_018056165.1. Taxonomy (GTDB): domain Bacteria; phylum Bacteroidota; class Bacteroidia; order Bacteroidales; family Paludibacteraceae; genus MVYY01. Next base: position 15,631 of record JAGPGD010000020.1, read on the forward strand.
CAGCAAGATTTTTAAGTTGGAATTTTCTGAAATGGTTTTTTCTACTGGCAGCTTTCGGCTATTTAGGTTATCAGTTGATAACTTTTCAGCATTATTCAGCAATGTTGGCAGAGTTTCAGCATTTTTCTTTGTATCAATTTTTGTGTTTGGTTAGTGTTTTGTTTTTGCTTCCAGGTAACTGGTGGTTAGAATCCGTGAAATGGGAAATGTTGGTGGAGAAAGTTCAGAAAATCGATATTAAAATTGCTTTTAAATCAGTTTTAAATGGTATTTTAACTTCGTTTTTTACGCCAAATCGGGTGGGCGACTTTGTAGGACGAATTGTTTATCTGGATAAAAAGAACAAAAAAGCTGGATTTACTTTGAGTATTATTAATAGTTTTACCCAGAACTTTATTATGGTCATATGTGGTATGCCGGCTTTTTTATTGTTTGTTTTTAGATCAAGAAATTCACATTCTGCTATTTTTCAGGGCTTTTCGATAAAAATTTATTTGATAGAATTACTATTATTTTTACTAATTGGTATAATATTCTATATTTTTCTACCTTTCATTGCTCGTATTCTTCAAAAATCTAAGGTCTCAAATCGTTTCCAAAGTTTCTTTGCTTGTTTATCAGCGTACAATTCATGGGATTTACTGAAAATATTGATGGTCTCTTTGCTACGTTATTTTGTTTTTTCATTACAATTTTTTCTTATGCTTCGTTGTTTTGGTGTTGATTTGTATGTTTTGAATGCTATGATTGCCATTCCTTGTACTTATCTTTTTGTCACTTTTACACCATCGCTTGCTTTTTCAGAAGTTCCTATTCGAAGTTCTTATGCTGTGATTTTTATAGGAGCTTTTTCTCATCAATTGGTTCAAATTATGTTAGCAAGTGCTTGCGTGTGGGCTGTTAATTATGCTCTTCCACTTTTGGGAGGTTCTTTTTTTACTTTGAAAAATGAGAAATATTAATCAGATTTTTCAAGTATTATTTTTTCTTTTCCAGATACAAAACAATTTTTCCCAGATAGAAGCCGCTTTTACCCATTTGAGCAATTGTTACAGGTTTTTCATTAGCGTTTTTTACAGCAGTATCGGTTAAAAGCACATGAGAATGTCCACCAATGATAACATCAATATACTTTGTATTTTGAGCAATTACATAATCGTTCATTTTTTGCTTAATGGTATCACAACCCAGATGTGAAAGGCAAATAATTACATCACATTTTTTCTTGTTTTTCAAAAAGTCGGAAACATTTATAGCTGTCTCAAGCGGGTCATTGAATTTCAATCCTTTATAATTATTTTTTAAAATCAATCCTTTGGGGTCAATATTCAGAGCCATGATACCGATACGAATACCGTTTTTATTTAGTATCAAGTAAGGTTTAACAATGCTGTCCAGCAACGGATTATTAAATTGATAATTAGAACTGATGATGGGAAATTTTGCTTGTTTCAACACAATTGCCATAGTATCAAGCCCATTGTCAAATTCGTGATTGCCTATCGTTACTGCATCGTAATTCATTCTGTTCATTCCATCAACTTCAATTCTGCCGTGATAAAAATTAAAATAGGGAGTTCCCTGCCAAAAATCGCCAGCGTCCAATAATAAAACATTTTTTTCTTGTTCGCGTATTTGATTGATAACGCCCATTCTCCGCGCATAACCACCTCTGTTGGAAGTTGGTAGCGGTGATTTTTCAGTGGGTTCAATCTGGCTATGCGTATCATTGGTATGAAGAATAACCAGTTTTACTTTTTCTGCTGAAAATGTTACAGAAAAAGAAAAAAATAAACTGAGTAATAAAATGGATAAATATTTGGTTTTCATTTTTTATTGATTAAAAAGCTTGAATTATAGTGATTCTACCATCTGTTTTTGATTGAATTTTATTCCCTTTTTGGGTTTCAGCTTGGATATGACTGATGAGTATGTCTCTGATTTTTAATCCTGTATCAATACGTTTTTCGTATTCAGCAAGTTGAATCATATTGTCATTTCCTTCGGCTAAATAATTACTGGTGGCGATAATATACGTTTTTTCAGGATCAAGTGGTTGATTGTCAACAAGAATACTTTCTGCTTTTCCATTTTTTATGGTCATTTGTATGCCTGAAATTCCTTCTCCTCCGATAGAAGCAAAATATTGCAGTAATTTTTCCAATTTATCGCCTTTAAGCCAGAGAATAACCAGTTCGTTTTCAAAAGGCATCAATTCGAAAATTTGTCGTACGGTAATTTTTCCTGTTGGTATGCTGGCTCTTAAACCACCCAAATTAACAATGCCAATATCAATTTTTTCATTTAGAAATTCTGAAGCTATTTGACGAAATACATCTGCACAAAAGTTTGAAAGAGGGCTTTCAGGAGCATAACTTTTCAAATCGACCAATGTTTCTCCGATGACGCGATTCATTTCTGCATCGATTTTTTGTTTGATAGGCTGAAGGAATGCCTCATATTCTTTATCAATCAACATGTCAGTTGTACTGTCAATAGAAATTTTATCAGATGTGGCTGCTACCTTTTGCCATGTTTTGTAGTTGCAAGAAGTTAACATGCAAATCATCAGTAGTATTAAAACTTTCTTTTTGATAAGCATAAAAATTAATTTTTTTGAATTATTGATGGGGATAAAAATACAAAAAATTAGGTATAACTTTAGAATTTTTAAAAAGTTATCATAACACTACTCAATGTTCTCGTGCCGAGACAAATTCAGATACTAAAAATATTCTTTAAAAAAACGCTTAAGGCTTTACAAGAGCTAATTTTTAGTAAATTTTTTTAATGCAAATATTGTAAAATAATTGAAACAACAAAAAATTTAATTCTTTCCTTTAAAAAAGCTAATTTTTTCTTACTTTTGAAAAATCAGGCTTTAAAAGAAGACTCATTTTTAAAACAGTTCTTATAAAGAGATTTACTTTTTTAAAGCTTACATAATTAATTTAGAATTAGTCAATGTTATTTAAAATTTTTAAAAATATTGATAGAAAAAATTATCGTCCAATTTATGGAGGATTAGAGATTCTTAAATATTTAGGTCCCGGCTTGTTGGTAACGGTTGGCTTTATTGATCCAGGAAACTGGGCTTCGAATTTAGCTGCTGGAGCACAATATGGTTATGCCTTGATTTGGATGATTACTTTTTCCACCATTATGCTAATTTTTTTGCAGCACAATGTTGCACATCTTGGAATAGTAACAGGTCTTTGTCTTGCGGAAGCCATTTCAAAATATATGAAGCCCGTCTATTCAAAGTTTTTGCTCATTACTGCCATGTGTGCTTCCGTTTCTACTTCCCTTGCTGAAATTTTAGGCGGAAGTATTGCTTTGAACATGTTGTTTCATATTCCTATTCCAGTAGCTTCAATTTTAGTAACAGTTTTTGTTCTTATTATGCTTTTTACCAACTCTTATAAAACCATTGAAAAATGGATAATTGCTTTTGTTTCAATAATTGGCCTGTCATTTTTATATGAATTGTCGTTAGTAAAAGTTGATTGGTCACAGGCAGCAAAAGGTTGGGTAACGCCTTCATTTCCAGAAGGTTCAATAATAATTATTATGAGTGTATTGGGAGCTGTGGTGATGCCGCACAACTTATTTTTACATTCTGAAATAATTCAGAGTCGTCAATGGAATCTTGAAAATGGAAATGTTATCAAAAGGCAATTAAAATATGAATTTTTAGATACGCTTGTTTCTATGTTGATCGGATGGGCTATTAACAGTGCTATTATATTACTCGCTGCTAGCATTTTTTATCAAACTAAAACTCCCGTTACTGAATTACAGCAAGCTCATCAATTGTTAACACCGCTTTTAGGAAATAATGCAGCAGTGGTTTTTGCAGTTGCTTTACTATTTTCTGGCATTTCATCCAGCATCACATCAGGAATGGCTGGCGGTACTATTTTTTCAGGAATGTATCAAGAACCTTATGACATTAAAGATAATCATTCTCGTTTGGGAGTTGCTTTTTCTCTCATACTGGCAATGATTATCATCTTTTTGATTGGTGATCCTTTTAAAGGACTAATTATATCTCAAATGATTTTAAGTATCCAGCTCCCCTTTACCGTTTTTTCGCAAGTTTATCTTACTTCCTCTGAAAAAGTAATGGGGAAATACAAAAACGACTTATTTCATAAAATCATTCTTTATTTATTAGGAATAATAGTAACAATCTTGAATGTTCTGCTGTTTATCAGCTTCTTTAAATGAGAAAAAATCACTTTCTCGGGAAAATTTTCATTCTTTCCAGTTTTTCAATTCATTATACAGCCGTTGAACAGGAAGTCCCATTACATTGTAATACGAGCCATTGATATGCTCAACTCCTACATAACCAATCCATTCCTGAACAGCATAACCCCCAGCTTTGTCATAAGGATCATAATGATCGAGATAATAATCAATTTCTTCTTCCGAGATTCGGGCAAATCTTACCTCTGATGCAACTCCAAAAGTTCGTTGTTTACGAAAAGTAGCAATGGTGACACCTGTAATTACATCATGAGTTTTCCCTGATAGGGTTATAAGCATACTTTTTGCTTCTTCTCTATCTCTTGGTTTGCCAAATACCTGACCTTGATACCAGACAATAGTATCAGCAGTAATAATCATGGTTTTTTCATTCATAATAGAAGTACAAGCCTGGAATTTCTTTTTAGATAAATAAATAGGAATATCCATTCCAATTAATTCTGGTGGAAAACTTTCATCAACCTCAATAGGATATACACCAAAAGGAATATTCAAACCACTTAATAAATCTTGACGTCTTTTCGATTTTGAAGCTAAAATAATTTGGTAATTTTCAAGATGTGAAAGCAACATAACTTAGTTTTTTTATTAAAACACTTTGCAAATAAATATTTTTCAGACTAAAGAATGAAAAAACAAACAAACCCTTAAACAATTCCACTTGAATAAAGTGTTTATTTTTACAAAAATAGAAATTTTTCGTGTAAAATGTAAAATATCCTTGATATATTTGTAAATATGTTAGCTAATTACATTATATCAGAAATTAAAGCTCAATTACCTTTTGAGCCAAACGAGCAGCAAGAAGCACTTATTGAGACACTAAGTAATTTCCTGCTTTCAAAGGATAAGAAAAAAATTTTCTTATTAAAAGGATATGCAGGAACGGGAAAAACTTCTATTATTTCGGCTATGGTAAAAGCCATGGATGAGCTTCATCAAAAAAACATTTTGCTGGCACCAACTGGAAGAGCTGCCAAAGTGATTGCCAATTATGCTGGTATGCCAGCTTTTACGATTCACAAAAAAATTTATCGACAAAAATCACTTGCTGATTTTCATTTTCAACTTTCTGAAAATCTCCATTCAAATACCCTTTTTATCGTAGATGAAGCTTCGATGATTTCTGAAACTTCCAGTGATAAAATTTTTGGTTCTGGACATTTATTTGAAGATTTACTGGAATATGTTTATGAAGGAAACAATTGCAGTTTATTACTGCTGGGTGATACGGCTCAACTTCCACCTGTAAAAGAAGAAAAAAGTCCTGCTTTAGATACAGAAAGACTGAAAAGTTATGGTTTGAATGTTACGGAATTTACGCTCACACAGGTAATGCGTCAAGCTCTGGAAAGTGGAATATTATACAATGCCACAAAATTGAGAAATCATTTGAGTAAAAATAAAGTAAGTGATTTCCCATATCTGGAAATAAAAAATTTTAAAGATATTGTTTCGCTTCCTGCATCAGAGTTTGTCAATGAAATTCAAAAAGCCTATGAAGAAGTTGGACTTGATGAAACTATTGTCATAACACGATCCAATTACAGAGCCAATTACTACAATCAAGGCATCAGAAACAATGTCTTACAGAGGGAATCAGAAATAACAAACGGTGATTTGCTGATGGTAACACGAAATAACTACTTCTGGTCACAACCTTATGAAGAAATTGATTTTATTGCCAATGGCGATATATTGAAAATCAGTAGAATTTATCATTACAAAGAAATATATGGCTTTCGCTTTGCTGATGTTGCGTTATTTTCTGTTGATGAAAATCGAGAAATAGATGTAAAATTATGGCTGGATTGCCTACAAAGCAAAAATCCTGCTCAAACAGAAGAAATGTACAAACTCTTAATGGAACGAGTTGCTGAAGATTATCCGGAAATAAAAAAACGAAACGAAAAAATGAAACGAATTTTTGAAAATGAATATTACAATGCTTTACAGGTTAAATTTGCTTATGCCATTACCTGTCATAAGTCACAAGGAGGTCAATGGAAAAGGGTTTTTATTGATCCGGGACTTATCACAGAAGCTCAAATAAACGCCGATTTTTATCGCTGGCTTTACACTGCTTTAACCAGAGCAACAGAAAAAGTTTTTCTTGTTAATTTTTCTGAAAAATTTTTCAAAAAAAATCCATAAAAATATTTTTTTTACAAAATAATTATTACATTTGAAGCTGATTTCAGCACAATTAATTTAATATTGATCCCCATTATTCTTTTTAATTTATTTTGCTTACTTTTATTTAATAACAAAGAAAAATAAACATTTTTAAATACTGTTCTCTCTTTTTTGGATTTAAATTATTCTTCAAATCATTATTTCTTAAATTTTTAATTTTCTCAAAAACCAGACATCATGAAAAACTGCTTCTACAAATTCTTTTTCACAACTGTTGGTATTTGTTCCTTTTTGTTTTCCTGTACCAACAATGTTGACTTATCTGATATTTCTACTGACATTCAATGGGATGGAGCTTTAGCCATTCCCGTCGGAGAAATCAATGTGAACATTGAAAATTTACTGGCTCAAATTGATAGCCAAAAAGTGCTCACAACGGAAGGAGAAGAAATTATTTATCAAAATGAAGATAGCACAGCTTTCCGATTCAGGGATATTGATTTAGCAAAAAATACTCAGCCATTAAATACTTCTTTTCCTTTACCACCTTCACAAACTATTCCAGCAAATCAATCAGCTAATTTTGAAAATAATCTTGGAAGTATTGATTTGGGTTTAAACACTCATCCAGATGAAGAAAGAATTGACAGTGTTAAAATTAATAGTGCTACTTTAAGTATAAAAATCTCTACTGAAAATCTTTCTATCTCTCCTAATAATATTGAATTAACCATAGAATTTGCTACAAGTCATATGCAAACATTTAATGGTGAACCTGTTACAGTGAGTTATAATCCGTCTTTTTTTAATCAAGCAGAGGAAAAAACCATTCAAAATTTTGTATTAAATACTTCTCAAAGTTCTAGTATCCCCGTTACTTTAAAATTAAAATTTACTGCAGGAAATTCTCCCATTACCATTATCCCTTCTTCAAAAGTAAATGTAGAGATAAAATTTACTTCTTTCAATTTTGAAGTAGCCTATGGTTTTTTTGCTCCTGGTAGCATTGCAACAGTCATGCAGCAGCAATCATTGGATTTACCTTCTTTTATAGAAGATTTTCAGTTTGTTGATCCACAAGTTATTTTGAATATAAAAAGTAATATTGGAACTTACTTGTATTTCAAAATTAACTATATAAAAGCTTATCTACAGGAAAAACCTTCTTCATGTATGGTTTATGCTTCATTCAATGGAAATCTTTCAACACAAAAAGCTTTAGATATTAAACCTTCACAACCAGGAGAATGGGCAACAACACAAATATCTTTAGATAAAAATTATGGATCAATTGATAAATTTTTCTCTATTACACCTAAACCTGATATGGTTGAATACATGTTTTCAACAACCTTAGATCAGGAAAAAATAGATCAAGATTATTCTACGAATTTTATAACGCCTGATGCTCAAATAAAAGTAAAATATAAAATTAAAATTCCTTTTTATTTAAAACCTCAGAGCTATTATGTTTATAAAGATACATTAAAAGATGTGGATATTGATTCAACATTGAAAGATGTGAAAATTGACAGTGCAAAAATGGTTTTAAACGTAGCAAATGGGTTGCCTGTAAAAGTTGAATTAACCATGAGTTTATATGATGAAAACAATCAAATTATTAGGACTACTTTTAAAACTACTTATCAAATAGATGCTCCTCAGATAGATGCAAATGGTTGTGTAATTCCTACTGGTATAACTCCACAGAAAATTATTGTTTCTTTAAATAATGAACAATTAAATGATTTTAAACGAGCCAAAGACATTACTTTTCTCATCAGAATCAATAGTAAAGATGTAAACTCTTATATCCATTTTCAGACATCAAACAGTTTTCGTGTGAAAATGAGTCTTTTTGCCAAAGGAAGTTATATTTACACCAGTGATAATTCTAAATAACTGAAAACCATGAAAAAGAATATTATTCTTCTGACCATAAGTTGGCTGTGTTTGACGGGTTTACTGATCAATCATGCTTCAGCCCAACAGCTAAATACTCTTTATTTTCTGGAAAATTCACCAATTCGAAATTATTTCAATCCTGCCTTCCAACCACTGAGTGGCTTTTATTTAGGTCTGCCTGCTCTGGGTTATACTTTTTTGGAGCTGGGTAATAATTCACTCACTGTTAAAGACGTAGTATATAATAAAAATGGTGAAACAATCTTATTCCTCAACCCTGCTGGAGATAAAAACAAATTTTATAATTCTCTTCATGATAAAACATGGCTAAATACCACCGTACAATTGAATCTATTGAATTTCGGCTTTCGATCAGGGAACTCTTATTTTTCATTTGGAATAACAGAAAAAGTGGATGGTAATTTGTCTCTTCCGAAAGATATGTTTAAATTGCTACTTTATGGAACTCCCGAATTAGAAAATAATATTTTTAATTTTAAGGATTTAGGAGGGAGTGTCTCGGCTTATACAGAAATTGCACTGGGTTATTCAAAAATTTTAAACGATCAATGGTCAGTGGGAGGAAAAGTAAAATTTTTATCTGGAAATGCCAATACTTCCTTTACAAATGAACGTTTAACTTTAAATGCTAATACTGATCAATGGCTTTTAAATGGTAAAGGATCGTTCAAAATTTCTTCTCCAGCTCAAGTAACCATTGGTGAAAAACTGGATTCTATTGAATTTACCAAACCTGGCTCAACCAGCGATTGGTTCAAACCGTCAGGAATGGGGGCGGGTTTCGATATTGGATTTACTTATAAACCACTGCAGCAATTAACAGTCTCTGCGGCTTTAACTGATATAGGATTTATCAAGTGGAAATCAAACATCAAGAAAGTAGGATATGACATGAATTATACATTTGATGGATTGGTTAAAATAAACAATCTGGATTCGGTGGATATGGATGCTTTTCTGGATACGTTGTCCAATGCCTTCAAAAATTCTTATACAACTCAACAGGTGACTTCTTCTTATACTACTTATACGCCAGCTAAATTAAATATCGGAGCTGAATATGCTTTTTTAAACAACAAAATGAGCGTAGGTTTATTTTCACGCACCATAATGGGTAGCAATGTTGATGAAGAAATTACTACTTCTTTCAATCTTCGTCCTGCCAACTGGTTTAATCTGGCATTGTCCTATTCATTTATGAAAGGAAAAATGAGCAATATTGGTGCAGCATTAGGATTAAGAACAGGTTTTATTTACTGGAATTTAGCAGCTGATTATATTTCATTGAATAATGCACAGTTAAAGATAAATGATGATTATTCAATCCCTATCCCTTATAATTCTAAAGGAATAAATTTAGGATTTAGTGTGAATTTCGTTTTTGGAAATGCTACTGACAAAGACAAAGATGGTGTGAAAGACAGCAAAGACCTATGTCCCGATACACCAAAAGGAGCCAAAGGATTTGTAGACAAAAATGGATGTTTACTCGATACGGATAATGATAGCGTTCCTGATTATTTAGATAAATGTCCTGGTACACCAAAAGAAGCAAGAGGATTTGTAGATAAAAATGGTTGTTTATTAGACACTGACAATGATAGTATTCCTGATTACCTTGATAAATGTCCCGACACACCTTTGGGAGTAACAGTAGATTCTATAGGCTGTCCGCTTGATACAGATAATGATAGCATTCCTGATTATCTCGATCAATGTCCGGATACACCCCAAGGAGCTCGTGGATTTGTTGACGAACATGGTTGCTTGCTGGATACAGACAATGACAGCATCCCCGATTATCTGGACAAATGTCCTGATACGCCTGCCGAAGCTATCGGAAAAGTAGATGAAAAAGGATGTCCAAAAGATACCGATAAAGATGGGGTACCTGATTATCTGGACCAATGCCCTGATACACCAGTAGAAGCTGCAGGAACAATTGACGAAAAAGGTTGTCCACGTGATACTGATGGAGATGGTGTTCCCGATTATAAAGACAGTTGTCGTGATTTGCCCGGCGATTCTACCAATAATGGTTGTCCTGAAATCAAAAAGGAAGTAATGAACCTTGTTCAAGTTATGGCACTGGCAAAAGAAGCTTCACACAAAATTCAGTTTGAAAGTGGGAAAGCCACACTTAAACCTTCTTCCTATCCTGTACTGGATCAAATTGCAAAAATTTTAATGGAAAATCCTACCTACAAAATTGAAGTACAAGGTCATACAGATAATGTAGGAAAACCTGAAAAGAATTTAGAATTATCTGAAAAGAGAGCTTTAGCAGTTAAAGAATATCTCGTTTCGAAAGGCATAGAAGAAAGTCGTATTTCAACGAAAGGATATGGTGATACAGTACCAATAGCCAGCAACAGTACTGCAACAGGTAGAGCTCAGAATAGAAGAGTAGAGTTAATTATTTCTTTGTAAAAATAGGTTAAATATCAAAATTGGTGCTTTTTTGACGGTTTTCCTTTTAGATGTAAATTTATCATTGATAATGATATCTTGAATTGTGACTTAAACAAATTTTTATTGTATGGTTTAAAACTTTGAAAAATAATAATTATACCCTGTAACAAATGATCATCAAACATTGAAATTTAAATGATTTGTCAAGCACATCATTTATATGGATTGTTGTTACGGTTTGATTGGTTCATAATTACTCCGTCCCCAACGTTTTATCCATGCAAACGTTAATAGTAATGTTAATGTTAATGTTAATGTTAATGTTAAGCCGGTACTCACAAATAACCAAAGAGCCGATAAAGTATCTATAATTTAAAAATCAGGGTTATTATTAATAACATTGGTACAACTATTCTGAACTCGCTGAGTTCAATTTGAGTTTTGTTAACAACTTGGACTTTGAGATTTATGTGAGCAAAGAATCAATTAACTACAAAGCAAGAAGTGAATACGATAAAATCAACCTTGATATTATTGAATTAGCTTCTTATCTATTTTTGACAATAGATGATATAGAAAGTTATAATGCAGCAAATCAAACAATTAATCTTAAGAAGTCAAAATATAGTTTGGATTTTTTTCACCTAGTGTTTATGGTCAAACGTTTATGGTTGTAATTGATAAGGAACCAATGGATTGTGACTTTTTTGGTCAATAATGTCATTTGTATCTTGCAATTGGATTTTTGTAGAAGATCCTAATAAGTTAAATGGATTAATAGATGAACAAATTTAAATTAGTACCGGTTATTCAAATATATCATATTTTTTATGGTATTGATCTAAGAAATGACTCAAGGATGATTGATGTTTTCAAGCAAAATAGAATATTGACAGGGAATACGAAAAAATAGAAGTGGTTTGAATTTTTATGTTGTAATTAAATCAAAATATGATATGTTCAAGTTGCATTTAGATACTTCAATAAATGCTTTAGAATTTGAATCAAAACCTTTTATTGTTTATAATTATAATGATGTTCAAATGCTATGACATATGCAACATATTTTAGATTTGATAATAGATCACAATACAATAAAAAACAGGATAGCTGGTTATAGTAAATAATTTGTTGTTTCATTGGACAATGAAAAACAATATTCAGCGTTATTGATACCAATTACTTCTTCGATAATCTATTTGATTATTATGATAACTCAATCGTATTTTGCTTTAGATTCGTTAAAATCAAACGTAAATTCATGTTAAATTAAGATGTTCAAATGAGAATCACTTTGAGGGTGAAAACTTGAGACTTGATAATAAAATTTTGAATAAATTAAAATTATTGTATAAATTTGTCAGGGTTATGGTAAAGTAAAGCCAAAATTAATGGAAACAAGATAATGAAACAATGTCCTTAAAATGGTTGATGATGAGAATAAACGTGAAATGGCTTTCTGACGCCATAAGTAAAAAAATGACAAGACATTCGTAAATGCAAATATTTTTATTAAAAAAATAATAGTTTATTATACTGATATCAAGTAATTTATCATTCGATATCAAGTATAAACTTGAAAGTGATTTACGCATGTTTTAAATTTTGTATTTACGAATGTTGTATATTTATTGCGTAAATAAAATGTTGTGCGTCATGCTGGGAGACCGAATTGCATATAAACAACTACTGGCACAAGGTTGTCACTCAAAAAGATTAAGTTTGATAGAATCTAAAGGAAAATTGAAACATGGAAAAATTAATAACACTTGA
>JAGPGD010000003.1:0-51206 GCA_018056165.1 Paludibacteraceae bacterium
TGAGGATATCAAAAATATTCAGTACAAACTGAATCGAAGACCTCGAGAAAAATTAAACTTTAATTCTCCTAAAAATGAGTTTTTCAAACATTTTTTATAATTTCGCACTTGCTGGTTGACTCTACTGCTTTAAAAACTTAACCTAAAATTTCATTATCTAAAAGAAAAATCTTAATTTTGTTGCTCATTAATTTAAACAATCTTCAATTTAAGAAACTAAAAGAAGACCATTTTTATGTCAAAAAAAGAAAAAAAGAAAGACGAATTTAAAAATGTAGAAGGAGCTTTAACGGCTTCAGAAATTTTTATAGAAAAGTATCAGAAACAAATATTATATGTAGTTGGAGGAATTGTTCTCGTTGTTTTGCTATTATTGGCAGCTCGAAATTTTTATATTCAACCACGAGAAAAAGCGGCTGAAAATGAAATGTATAAGGCTCAATATTATTTTAGTGTTGATTCATTTCAAGTAGCATTAGAAGGGAAAGAGCCAGAATTTATTGGATTTAAGCAAATCGTTTCGGAATACGGCTTTACAAATTCAGGTAAACTCGCTGCTGCTTATGCAGGTATTTGTTATTACAAATTGGGTGATTACAAAAATGCTATTAAATATCTTGCCCAATTTGACAAAAAAGACACTTATTTTACAACAGCAGTACTTGGCTTAATTGGAGATAGTTATGTAGAATTAGGAGAAAAAGATAAAGCTTTAGGATACTTTGAGAAAGCTATTGCAACAAAAAACAATGTTTTAAGTCCTGTATATTTAAAAAAGGCAGGTTTATTATGTGAATCGATCAACCAACTTCAAAAAGCAGAAAAATACTATATGGAAATAAAAGAAAATTATCCAAAAAGTATGGAAGCCACCGATATTGATAAATATCTTGCCCGTGTTCAAAAGTAAACAAATTTATAATCTTCATTAAAAAAAATATTTTTAAAAATAAAAAATAAAAATGACAACACAACATAAAAATTTATCCAGCTATAATGAAGATGAGATGCCTGATAAAAAAAAGGTGTTTACACAACAATATGCTATTGTAGTAGCTGATTGGAATCCTCAAGTGACACAATCATTACTGCAAGGTACTTATGATGCTTTAATTGAAAACGGAGCCAACCCCGATTTAATTACTATTATCCATGTACCCGGCGCTTTTGAGCTCATCTTTGCAGCCAAACAATTTATGGATGAATATTCTGAAATAGACAATATAAAAGTTCATAAATATGCTGCTATTATTGCCTTAGGTTGCGTGATTCAAGGAGAAACACCTCATTTCACTTATGTTTGTCAAGGAGTTACTTGTGGAATTGCTACATTAAATGCGAATTCAAATGGATGCCCTGTCATCTTTGGAATACTTACTACTCAAAATTTACAACAAGCACTTGACAGAGCAGGCGGCTTACATGGCAATAAAGGATTCGAAGCCGGAATTACTGCTATTAAGATGGCAAACATTGATTGGCACACCAGTATCTTCTAAGGATTAAAGCTTATACTGAGCAGATAAGTGAAAATGAAATTAATTATGGAATAAGAAGATTCCTACTTGCTATTGGTAATTTATGATTGCTTTTTGATGAGTGTGAGTTTTATTTGTTAATTCTTGGGATAAAAATAATTTTATTGGTATCCAAACAGCAGCAACGAAAATGGTGGAGTAGCTCATAGTTTCATATTGGACAAATAACAATGAATAAAAACTATCCAATAAAAAATGGTGAACCCTTTTTTATGTATGTTACCAATTAAAAAAGCTGCAATTCTCAATCTTTTTAACGAACCACCATATTTCAACTGATGTCGATAGTGGGAGAGAGATCGGAAATAAAGCAGGAGAAAAACTCCTATTTTTTTCCTTCTACTCGATAAAAAAACAATTACTTTTGCACTATTTTTTGCAAAACGTGTGCTTGAAAACCACGTAAAAAACAAGAAAATGAAAAAACAAGTTTCTCTCTCTTTTATGTTTTGTTCGCTACTTTTTACCGTCTGCTTGATAGTAGCAAATATCGTTGAACAAAAACTTATTTCTATCGGACCTATTGAAGCCACAGCAGGCTTACTTATTTTCCCTGTTTCTTACATTATAAATGATTTAATTGCCGAAGTATGGGGTTATAAAAAAGCTCGTCTCATTATCTGGAGTGGTTTTGCCATGAATTTTCTGGCAGTATTGATTTTTAAATTGAGTATTATCGTTCCTGGCTCTGAAAATTTTTCTCATCAAGAAGCTTTTGCTTTGGTGTTGAACAATACTCAGCGTATTACTTTTGCAAGTTTTCTTGCTTTTCTTGTTGGCTCTTTTTTGAATGCCTGTGTGATGAGCAAAATGAAAATTCTTCAACATGGACGAAATTTTTCTTTACGTGCCGTAGCTTCCACCCTGGTTGGAGAAAGTGGTGATTCATTGGTGTTTTTTTCAATCGCTTTCGGTGGCATTATTTCTCTTCACGATTTGTTGCTTTTAATTGTTACACAAACAACTATGAAAACCCTTTATGAAATTCTGGTTTTACCTTTAACAAATGTGATTGTAAAATGGATAAAGAAAAAAGAAAATCTCGATACTTATGATTATCAAATTTCGTATAATCCTTTAAAAATAAGAGAAATTTAGCTATTATTTTGGTTTAACTCCAAAGAGTTAATTTTTCATCTAATAAACTTCCATTATTTTGCCTAAACTAACGTAACAAACGTAACCTTTTACTACATAACCCATTTGGGAAATCAAGTTCATGTATTGTTTCACTTGCCGCAAATGATTCTCTGATTCTTTTTCTCCGAATTTATAATCAACTACCATTGCTTCGTTTCCATGAATTACGACACGGTCGGGACGAAATTGTTCGCCTGATGGAGTAAGAATAGTAACTTCATTCATTATTTTTACATTTGCTCCAAACCATTCTTTTGTTTCAGGCAAATTCCAAAAAGATTCAAGTTCTTGTTCTACAATTTTACTTTCCTCAACCGTAATAGCTCCCATCATTATCATTTTTTGTATCGCTTTTTCTTGGTCATTTCTAGTGATCATCTGGCGTAACACTTCGTGCATCACAATTCCATAATTCAAACGGGTATCGGTTAAGTGTTGTTCGTCTAAGAATTGAATGAAATTTTGTGAACGAATTTTCAAACGGTCTTTACTGCTCACGGAAGGATATTGATTTATTTTTACACTTTCAAAAGCTTTATCTTCAATTTCATTAGAAATAAAAGTTGGTTCGCCCCATTCAAATGTATTGGTTTCTGAAGAAAAATGAGCATTTAATTCAGAATTTTCGGCAACATTTTCAAAACTTGTCATTAGTAAAGTTGATAAAGAAGTAACCTTACTATTTTTTTTAGGCATTTTACAAAAACCGATCAATTCTTTTTTAGCTCGTGTAAAAGCTACATAAGCAATGTTTAGATTATCAATGTAAAGATGCAATTGCTCATTAAAATAATCTACTGTAAAAATGGAATTTTCCAGTTTTGAAGTATATTCAATCGGCAATAAAGGCAATTCATTAAAAGGAGGAATTTTGGGCTCGCACCATAAAATGTTCCGTTGTCGTGTATCCATGTTCCAGTCGCAAAAAGGAATAATCACCACTTTAAAAGCCAGCCCTTTGGCTTTATGAATGGTCATGATACGAATTGCATTCTGATTTTCAGGCGATGGAATAAATTGTTTAGGACTGGTTTCTTCCCACCATTCCAAAAAACTGTTCAAATCAGCCGTTTTATTGACAGAAAAATCAAATACCAAGTCCTGAAATGCTTGAACAAAAACTGCTTCATTTTGCCAATTGCCTACTTCAAAAAGGGAAATAATTCCTTCCACCATATCGTAAAGAGAACAATGTTGAAGATATTTCAATTGATCGTTTTCTTCCCTTGTAAACAAAGGAGAAAACACATCTTCATCAAACTCACCATTAGAAAAACTGAGTTGAAGGGCTTCATTTTCACTCTTTTTTAATCCTCTTTTCGCGTATTCATAATTTACAATGGTTTGCTGAATGCTATCTTTCTGATTTATAAAAAGATACAAAATTCCCAAAATAAAATGTACACTGCCTGAATTCCCAATCAATAATCCTTCATTCCCCAGCACATCATAACAACAATTTTCTTTTGCTTCAGGAGTGGTTTTGTAATTCAGTAGTTTTTCAACTACCGCTTGAGCTTCCTCATTTTTTCGTACCAAAATGGCTATATCTTTTGGTTGATAACCTCTTTCCTGTAAATCTTCCAACAAAGAAGGCAATCTATTCAAACTTTCAGCTTGCCAGCCCTCTTCATTTTCTTCTTCATCAATAAAAGTGAATTTTATATGTCCTAACCCTGTTTTTGGAGAAATTTGTTGATAAACATTTGAATAGGCATGTTCAATTTTAGTGATGAATTTATTTAATTCATTGTACTGTGATAAAGCATTTTTCATTGCCTCATTTAGTTTTGATTGGAGTAAACGTGCAGCTTGAAAGAAAAAGGCATTGTTAAATTCTACAATATTTTTGTCGCTTCGCCAATTAGTTGCCAAATTTTCTTCATGCAATTGTTCTGATGAAAAATCATTGTAAATTTGTTCATCAAGAATTTTCCAGTCTGAATTGCGCCAGCGGTAAATACTTTGTTTCACATCCCCCACCACCAGATTAAATTTTCCTTCTGATAAACTATTTAAAATCAGTGGATAAAAATTTTTCCATTGCAAAACAGAGGTATCCTGAAACTCATCAATCATAAAATGCTCCAGCCTTGTACCAATTTTTTCAAATACATAAGGAGCATCGCTGTGATCAATAATTCTATTTAACAACAAGTTGACATCAGAAATCAACATAGCATTTTGATCAGTAGTAAGTTTTTTAATCTGGGCAGCTATGTCAGTCAAAATTCCCAGCGTATTGATATTTTTTAAGACAATAAGTGTAGAATTGTAAATAAAAAAATTTTTATCAAAAAGCTCTACCATACTAATAAAACATTGTTGAAGTCCTTTCTGATAAGCTTGTTCAATTATGTTAATAATATTGTTATTTGCATCTTTTTTGTAGCAATTTTTCACTTCATAAGCACAATCAATAAATCTATTTGAAATTTCAAAGTTTCCATTCTTTAATTTTTCAAAATTTTTAGTGACAGAATATTTGAAGTCTTCATGTTTTAAATCATAAGAAGCAAGAATATGTAAAGCTTGCTCAGCCGTTTGTTTGACTTTTGTTTCAAAATCAATTTTTATCTTTTTAATTTTCTGAATATAATTTCTTAAAAAATCACGGTCGTGCAGTTTTACATTAATCTCTTCGACTTTATATTGATAATTTTCTTTAAAAATTTCATTACCCAATTTTTTTATTTTGTTTTCCAGATTCCAATTTCCCGTTTGTTCCATGGTTTCCTCTGCAAAATCAATGAGCCAATTTAGCAGTTGTTCGTTTTCTTTTTGCGATAATTCAAAAAAAAGATTGTCCACTGCCTGATTCAACATTAATTCAGTATCCATCTCCAATTTATAACCGCCATGAATACCAATTTCGCGAGCAAAGCTGCGAATAACTTGCTGAAAAAATGTGTCAATGGTACTAATAGAAAACAAAGAATATTCGTGCAAAATAGAAATCAAAATTTTTCGTGCCCATTGGTTGACTTCCTCATCCGTTAAATGAAATTCTTGCATTAAATCAGCTCGATAATTAGAAGGTAAGCCTTCTGATAATTTATTTAATTCGTTGAGTATGCGAGATTTCATTTCATCAGTGGCTTTGTTGGTGAAAGTGACAGCCAGTATATGGCGGTACATGTCTTCACGTTGAGGAGAAAACAAAAGACGGATGTAATCTTGAGTCAAACGATAAGTTTTACCCGAACCAGCCGAAGCACGATAAATATTCAGCATGAAAAGTTTTTATTTGTTGGAAACTATACTATCGAAAAAAGTCTTATTATTTAAAATTGATTCTTTTCACTTTATATCCCAGATTTTCCAAAATTTCCGCAATTTTTACTCTAAAATCTCCCTGAATTAAAATTTGATTATCAGAGTAAGTGCCACCACTACTACATTTCATTTTCAATAGACGAGCCAGATCTTTCAACTCTTCTTCACTGCCTTGAAATTCGCTGATTAAAGTCACCACTTTGTTATTTCGTTTTTCTAACTGAATTCGCAACGGCTCTTTTTGAATATTTTTTGCTGTCGCCTTTTCATCTTCTTTTTCTTGATCTTCTACTTGTGGCAAAGTTGCTTTTATTTCTTTCAGTTTTTCTTTCCAATCCATATTTGAAAGTATTTTTATAAAGATAGTGCTATTTTTTTGAAAAATTCCCAAACAATGATGCCGCACGTAACGCTTACATTCAATGAATGTTTGGTACCAAATTGAGGGATTTCAATACATCCATCGCACAGGTCAATCACTGTTTGCTGTACGCCTTTTACTTCATTACCCAACACTACAGCAAATTTGCCATTTTTGGGCAATTGTAAATTTTGCAATAAGGTGCTTCCTTCAGCTTGTTCAATAGAAAAAATGCTGTAACCCTTCGTCTTTAAATCGTCAATTGCCTCATGCGTATCCTGAAAATACCGCCAGTTTACTGCATCTTCTGCTCCTAAAGCTGTTTTGTGAAGTTCAGGATGCGGAGGTATACGTGTAATGCCACACAAATAAATTTCTTCCACACGAAAAGCATCAGCGGTGCGAAATACAGAACCAACATTATGTAAACTCCTAACATTGTCCATCACAATCACCAGCGGAAGTTTAGATTGTTGCTTGAATTCTTCCACAGTGAGGCGATTCATTTCGGTTACTTTCAGCTTTCGCATAATTTTTTTACATCAAAAACATTTCCTAAAAATAAATCAAAATATTAATTATTTGTTATTTTGCTAATAAGTTTTTGAAAAGTAAGAATTTATTATTTGTCGGATTGCTTCTTCAATGATCGAATCATAGCCATTTATTGCCCCTCGTTTACTCATATCTTTTTGAATGTCAGGTTCAATCCCTTCTTCAATATGTTGCATGTGGCTGTCAAAAATAGGAGAAGCAGAAAAACGAATCATCCAGCCATTTGGGATTTCGCTCGACAAAGGTAATCCACCGCCACCGCCAGTTTTATCGCCAACAATGAGAGCATAAGGTGCCAGTTTCATTCTGTTTACAAAATCGTTGGTGGCACTGTAAGACATCCGATTGGTAAGAATTACAACGGGTCGCAACCATCTTAATTTTTTATGTGGAGTAGTATACATTTTTATAGGTTCTGAAAAATCAGAATGACCGGGACCAGTTTTATGAGAAATATAACCTGTTAATGTTTTTTCCTTAAAAAAATAAGAGGCAAGCTGCTCAGCACTACTCAAGTAACCACCTCCATTATTTCTTACATCAATAATTATCCCTTTACAATGCGAAAAATAGTCAAAAATATAGGCTATATTCGTATCAGTAAACTCTTTTTCAAAATCGCCAAAATAAATATAGCCAATATTTCCATTGTTAATCATTTCATAATGCATACCTCCAGCAATCCGATAATTTTTTCCTAAATAGCGATCCGTATAAATGAGAGAATCATTAAAATTTTTTGGATAATCGGTAAACCAGTTCCAATATCGGCTGACATTGAAAGGAGAATATAAATTCACATGCCCATCTTTCAATTCAGCAAGCATTTTATCCATCAAATCGAACAATTCATATTCATTTTTAACGTAAGAAACTCTAAGATGATAGGCATAATAAACAGAATCCCAATTAATGTGCTTATAATCCAGATAACAATATCGTGTATCAATAATTTCCCATAGTGCCTTGAAGTTGCCGTCAAAAGTATTGGGCTGTATATCAGGATCTTCAATACATGAAAAAGAGAAAATCGCCAACAAGAAAATTACCAGATATTTTTGCATCGAGAATCTTTCTTTTTATTTGTAATCAGGACTAATACAATTGGCAGGCAACTTATTTTTTCTACCAGCAAATTTATAAATATCAAATACATAGCCCAGTGAAATAGCCCAATCGTTACGTTTAAAAACCATTTCATTAACCGAATATTTCAAGTAATCATTTCTGACGGCTAATTTCCACGTTGTATGTTTTAAAGGGACTTGAATAGTTAATTCTTCTGCAAAACCTTGTTTGTTATGGAAAGAACTAAAATGAAGAATATCGGAATAGTTTTTCAATTCAAAAATTTCATAATAAGATTCTCCTTGTTCTGGGATAAACATAAGACCTAAAAAAGGAGAAGAGAAAGTAAATTGGAAACGAAAAGGATATTTCAAAATTCTTGTATCGTAAATTGCCATGCCTGAAAAATTCAAATTCGTAGCTAAATCTATATTCATGGGATTATTTTGGTTTCGACTGTTAGCTTTCAAGCCGAACTCAATATTCCACAAACCGCCAGCTAACAATTGAACATTCTTTGCAGGTCGAAAATGGTAATGCAAACCCCAGCTATAATCCATTCCTAAATAACTGATATTGCTTGTTTTAGCAGGATTTTCGGTGACGGCAATATTTATATTAAATTGATTCTCGCGTGATAGCTTTAGGTTGTTGGGAGAAAGGTATTTCCTGCTTGAATAATCATAACGAAATCCTATGCCATCGTAAGTCAATGGAGAAAGATAATTATCCAGCAAATGCATGAAAGTAACTCCATACAAATTGTTGGTAGTAGTTAATGAATAAATAGGAGATGACAAATCCTGAGAGAAAACTTTTAAACAAACTATCACTAAAAAAATGGGGAAAACATAGCGTTTCATTTAGTCAAAATTAATTTTTTTCCTCATAAATTTTTAAAAATCAAAAGTAAATAATTCTTTGTAAAAAAACGAAATTATTGAATATAAACTTTACTAAAAAATATCAGAATAACTTATTTCAATTTTTAAAACCTAAAAAATCAACATATTTCTTAATAGAGCTCCCAGAAAATGAAAAAAAACTGTAATTTTGCAAAACTTTTTGTAACTTTTTTGGAAGTTTCAAAGAAACTTGAAAATTACATCAATCATAAAAAATCGAAAATCAAATATATGATTTCACAGGAAGAAGTTTTTAAAAAACTGATAGCTCATTGCAAAGAATATGGTTTCGTCTTTCCATCCAGCGAAATTTATGAAGGTTTAAGTGCCGTGTATGATTATGGTCAGAATGGAGTCGAATTAAAAAATAACATTAAAAGATATTGGTGGGAAAGCATGACCATGCTGAACGAAAATGTAGTAGGACTCGATGCCGCCATTTTTATGCATCCTACTACGTGGAAAGCTTCCGGTCATGTTGATGCTTTTAATGATCCATTAATTGACAATAAAGACAGTAAAAAACGATACAGAGCAGACGTTCTGATTGAAGATTTAATTGCAAAATATGATGAAAAGATAGAAAAGGAAGTGGAAAAAGCAGCAAAGCGGTTTGGCAAAAATTTTGACGAAGCACTTTTTCGCTCTACTAATGAACAGGTGAAAGAACACATTGCGAAACGTGAAGAACTTCATCGCCGTTATCTAAAAGCAATGATAGAAAATGATCTGGCAGAGCTGAAAGCAATCATCATGGATTATGACATTGTTTGCCCCATCAGCGGCACCAAAAATTGGACAGATGTGCGACAGTTCAATCTTATGTTTACTACTGAATTAGGCTCGAATTCTGATGCGACAATGACCATTTATTTGCGTCCCGAAACTGCTCAAGGAATTTTTGTTAATTTTCTGAATGTGCAAAAGACAGGAAGAATGAAAATTCCTTTTGGTATCGCTCAAATTGGCAAAGCTTTTCGTAATGAAATCATTGCACGTCAATTTATTTTCAGAATGCGAGAATTTGAACAAATGGAAATGCAATTTTTTGTTCGTCCTGGTGAAGAAATGAAATGGTTTGAATATTGGAAAAACTTCCGAATGAAATGGCACAAAGCATTGGGATTTGGTGATGAAAAATATCGTTTCCATGATCACGAAAAACTTGCTCATTATGCCAATGCCGCTACTGATATTGAATTTGAATTTCCTTTCGGCTTTAAAGAAATTGAAGGCATTCACTCGCGAACCGATTTTGACTTGAAAAATCATGAAAAATATTCAGGGAAAAGTTTGAAATATTTTGATATAGATCTGAATGAATCTTATATTCCTTACGTTATTGAAACTTCCATTGGACTTGATCGGACTTTTCTTTCCATTATGGCAGCAGCTTACACGGAAGAGAAACTTGAAAACAATGAAAGTCGAGTAGTACTGAAATTTCCACCTGCACTTGCTCCGATTAAAGTAGCCATTTTTCCGTTAATCAGAAGAGATGGTCTTCCTGAAATAGCTCACAAAATTTATGAAGACTTAAAACTTGATTTTAAATGTTTTTATGACGAAAAAGACTCTATCGGCAAGCGCTACCGTCGTCAGGATGCCATTGGTACACCGTTTTGCATTACAGTTGATCATACAACACTGGAAGACAATACGGTAACGATTCGTTATCGTGATTCAATGGAACAGGAACGTGTAAAAATTGAAGCTCTTTCCAGTGTGATTAGCGAAAAGATAAGTATGAAAAATCTATTAAAGAAAATATTATAAAAGATTTTTTAGAAGCTCAATTTAACCATCAGCAGGGACGGGCTTGTTCCTGCTTTTTTATTTTTTTAATAAACAAGTTGACCAGCACCTTGTCTAATGATAACAGGTTCATCGCCTGTACAATCAACCACTGTAGAAGGAATATAACCGCCTTCGCCACCATCTATCACCAGATCAACTAATTTCCCATATTTTTCTTCGATTAATTCTGGATCAGTGATATATTCCTTAGTATCTTCGTGATAAAAAATAGAACTGGTCATCATAGGATTTCCCAATTCACGAACAATTTCCAATGCAATATTATTATTGGGCATTCTAATTCCTACTGTTTTTTTATCTTTAAAAAGTTTGGGCAATTTATGACTTCCATTCAGAATAAAAGTAAAAGGTCCCGGCAAATTGTCCTTTAAAAGTTTAAAAGTTCTATCATCGAGTCTGGCATATTCACTTGCTTCACTTAAATCGTGACAAACAAAGGAAAGTTGTGAACGTCGTAAATCTTTTTTCTTTAATCTGATGATATATTCTACTCCTTTTTTGTTAAAAATATCGCATCCAAACGCATAAACAGTATCAGTTGGAAAAATAATAACACCACCCTGACGTAAAACTTCTATTACACGACGGATTTCATTCGAATTAGGATTGGTATTGTAAATTTTAATCAACATTTTTTTATTTTTTTCTCTTTAAGAAAATTTCTTTTCTTTTAATATCTTCAAAGATATAAAAATAAAAAATCCCATAAGCAATACTTACAGGATTTTTATCAAAATATTTTCAAAAACAGTGATTTAAAAAGCATCAATGATAGCTTTAAAATCTTGCGATTTCAATGAAGCCCCACCAATAAGTCCGCCATCGACATCAGGATTTGCAAACAGTTCTTTTGCATTTCCTGGATTACAACTCCCACCATAAAGAATAGAAAGATTAT
The DNA here is from genome assembly GCA_018056165.1 of Paludibacteraceae bacterium. Lineage (GTDB taxonomy): Bacteria > Bacteroidota > Bacteroidia > Bacteroidales > Paludibacteraceae > MVYY01. Next base: position 11,560 of record JAGPGD010000003.1, read on the forward strand.
CAGCCACCAGAGAAGAATATCTTTCTTCAATGGTTTTTCGAATAAAAGCATGCATTTCCTGAGCTTGTTCGGGAGTAGCATTTTTACCAGTGCCAATAGCCCAAACTGGTTCATAAGCAAGAATCAGTTTTGAAAACTCTTCTGCTGGAAGATGAAACAACGATTTTTCCAATTGTGATCTGACTACTTCAAAATGTTTTCCTGCTTCTCTTTCGCTCAATATTTCACCAATACAAAAAATAGGCGTTAATTCATATTTCAGTGCCAATTCTACTTTGGTTTTCAGAATTTCAGGTGTTTCCCCGTAATAAGTGCGGCGTTCTGAGTGTCCTAAAATGACAAATTCTGCTCCAGTTGATTTTACCATTCCAGCACTTACTTCGCCTGTATAAGCTCCCCATTCCTTATCAGCACAATTTTGAGCAGCTACTCCTATTTTTTTTGTATCAATGGCAGCAACAATACTTGCTAAATGAATGAACGGAGGAGCAATAATTATCTGACAATTTAATTTAACATTTGCCAGAAGCGTATTCAATTCAGTTGCTAATTTCAACCCTTCTGGAAGGGTTTTATTCATTTTCCAATTTCCTGCGACAATGTTTTTTCTCATCTTTTTATATTTTATGATAAATTATTTATAAAATAAATTTGATAATCAATGATATAGGTCAAATTTAATTAATTCTTCACCAATGAATAAATTTCAATCTAAAAATCTCGCCAGTTCCATTTTCCCATAATTGTTCCATTTTTTATTAAAACCAACCCTGGATTGGCGCGAACAATTGTTTTCAACATTATGGGATCAGCCTTACAAAAAGGATAAGTTACGCCCGTAGCTTGGACAAATTTTTGAATCTCTTCATCAGAAGAAGCTGTAACAGCACAGAAAAAGCTGTTTGTTGACTGTGCTTTTTGATAAACTTTTTCTGCTTTTTTGGCACCAACTTTTGAAGCTTTGTTTACATCGTACATAATTAATAAATAAGCAGAATTATTTTCTTGAAGAATTATATCAGTAATATCTTCATCTTGAGTATCAAAAATAACAAAATCATGAATAGGAGGACGATAACCTATTGATTTTAAAGTGGTTTTTTGATCGATAAATACCCACGTAGAATCATCTTTTGGATAATTTTCGAGCGTAAATTCTTTTCGTTGCCCATTTTTTTCATAAATAAAAGTCGTTTCATATTGGTCTGTTTTGGCACCTTCAGGAATATGCATAGCTTCTGGAATATTTACACCTACTTTATATGGTAGAAAATCGATTAATGGTAAATGATGATAACAATAAATTGAAATAGCTATTCCCAACAAGGCAAAAATTACCAATGCAAATGGTTCAATATGAGGTAAAAACAGAGGAGTGAATCTTTTTCGGTAAATTAAAAGCAATACAGCTAAGGAGATAAGTACCAGATTTTTGTAAAAAGTTTGCCAATTGGTCAATATAATTGCATCACCAAAACAACCACAATCAGTTATCGGATTTTTAAGTGCCAGATAAAGTGTGAGGGCAGTAAGTGCTGTCAAAAAAATAGCGGTTAAAATGATAGTAATACGTGGATAAATCTTTAATATCAAGTTAAATCCAAGTGTCAACTCAAAAGTAGAAAGTAAAATAGCAAAAGGAAGAGAAAGAAAAATGAAATAAGAAAAAGGGTGACCAAAAGCTATTAAATAATCTTCAATTTTATAGGCTGAACCTAAGGGATCAATTGCTTTAACAAAGCCTGAAAAAATAAAAACTAAGCCCAAAATTATTCGAGCCAATTCAAGAAAAAAATTAGCCGTTTTTGTTTCTTTATGAGATTTTGATTTTTTCTTTTTCGTGGAATTGTAAGTCATTTTCTATAAAATAAACTTAAAAAACAAAAGATTTTTTATTTTTTCAACTGTGATTCTTATTAAAATGTAATTCAATTATTTAATGGTTATTGTGCGTTTTTTCCATTTCTTCCAGTTTTATCAAAGCAAAAATTGAATAATTGATAATATCATAATAGTTGGCATCGATTCCTTCTGAAATTAAAGTTTTTCCTGCATGATTTTCAATTTCTTTTATACGACAGATTTTCATAAGAATAATATCCACAAATGACTCCACTCGCATACTTCGCCATGCTTCATCGTAATCATGATTTTTATTGGACATCAAATCTTTGCTTTTCTGGATATATTTATCGTATAGTTCAACAGCTTGTTCAGTACTTATATCTACTTTTTCGGCAAAGCCTAATTCCAGTTGAATTAAACCGATGATTCCATAATTGATGATTCCAATAAATTCAGATTTTATATCTTCGTTGATTTTTGAAATTCCTTTCATTTGAATAGACCTAATACGATTGGCTTTGATAAAAAGCTGGTCGGTAACTGAAGAAGGACGTAAAAGGCGCCAGGAAGCACCGTAATCTTTTAATTTTTTAATGAAAATATCTTTGCAAATAGAAACAATTTTGTCAAATTGCTGTTCAGTTTGATCCATAAGTAAAAAATTAAGAATCTATTTATAAAAACAAATTACATTTTTATTTAATCTCTTTCTCATTGAATTTTTGGTCATTTGCAAAAGTACAACTTTTAATCAAAAAAGACAATTAACACTTAAATCCTCATTTAAAAAAATCTCTTTGTCTTTGAAAATTTAAAAATCAGACAAAGAGATGAATTATCTGAATATTTTTTAAAAATTATTCTTCAACGGGTTCTAACTCAATGATTAAATAATCCTTAGGAATTTGATCGCCAGGTTTAACATTAATTTTTTTAATTTTAGCTGTAAAAGGCATTTCGATACGATTTAGTGTTTTCATCGCCTCTAATGTTAAAAGTGGTTCTCCTTCTTCTACTACCTCGCCTTCTTTTACAAAAACCTCCACAATAGTACCTGGAATATATGAGTAAATTTCATAAGGACTAGGATTTTCCCATTTTTTTCTATTAAGATATTTTTTAGTTAAAAGTGTTTTATATTTTCTTGCTGTAACTACAAAGTCAACAAATTCAGGGGTTTCATCTTTTTTTGCATTATTTTTTTTCTGAAAATCATTTTTTCCCATTTATTCCTAATTTTTTTATTTTTAAAATTAAATAATCGTTTCTGTTTTTTGTTAACTTTCTAATAAAAGTCTGAAGCAGAAGTGAAATTCTTTATAAAATATTGAATTATAAAGGAATATTTCCATGTTTTTTTGCAGGACGATAATCAAACTTTTTCTTTGATACACTCAGAGCGTGAAGCAATAAATCGCGCGTTTCAAGCGGTTCAATTACGGCATCAATATAACCTTTTCCTGCTGCCACGAAAGGATTTGCAAATTTTTCAATGTATTCTTTCACTTTTTCTTGTCGCATAGCATCAGGATCAGGAGCTTCCATAATTTCTTTTTTGAAAATGATATTGGCTGCTCCTTCTGGTCCCATTACAGCAATTTCGGCATCTGGCCAGGCAAAAGTAAAGTCAGCTCCTAAATGCCTGGAATTCATTGCAATATAACCACCGCCATAAGCTTTTCTTAAAATAACTGTCATTTTTGGTACTGTTGCTTCGGAATAAGCATATAGAACTTTTGCTCCGTGACGAATAACACCGGCATGTTCCTGATCTACACCAGGCAAATAGCCAGGAATATCCACTAGCGTAATTAAAGGAATATTAAAGGCATCACAAAAACGAATAAATCGAGCAGCTTTATCTGAAGCATCGCAATCCAATACTCCTGCCAAATACAAAGGTTGATTGGCTACAAAACCAACCGTTTCTCCATTCATTCGTGCAAAACCAACAACAACATTTTGAGCCCAAAGTTCCTGCACTTCAAAAAATTTAGAATTATCCACCAGTGCATAAATAATGTGTCTTACGTCATAAGGTAATTTTGGATTGGCAGGGATTATATTTTCAATGCTTTTTTTGAAAGTTGGTTTTTTAGGTTCTACTACAGGAGCTTTTTCTTCATTATTATGAGGTATTAAAGATATTAATTCTTTAATTTGTGCAAAGCATTCTTTTTCACTTAATGCGTAAAAATGAGCATTTCCGGTAATTTCTGCATGTACCCGTGCTCCCCCCAGATCTTCCTGTGAAATCTTTTCACCCAAAACGGTTTCAATTACTCCTGGACCGGTAATAAACATTTTAGAAATATTTTCAACCACAAAAACAAAATCAGTCAACGCGGGTGAATATACTGCTCCGCCGGCGCACGGACCTAAAATTACAGAAATTTGAGGAATTACCCCTGATGCCATTGTATTACGATAAAAAATTTCGCCATAACCTGCTAAAGCTCCAATACCTTCCTGAATACGAGCACCACCAGAGTCGTTAATGCCAATACAAGGCATTTTCATCTTTAAGGCATGATCCATAATTTTAGTTATTTTACGAGCATGTTGTATTCCCAATGAACCTCCCATCACCGTAAAGTCTTGAGCATAAACACATACAGGTTGACCATTAATTGTACCTGTTCCTGTAATTACTCCATCGCCCGGTAAATCTTTGGTATCCATTCCAAAATTCTTTTCTTCGTGTTGAACAAAAAGGTCATATTCGTAAAACGAACCTTCATCTAACAACGCACGAATACGATCGCGTGCTGTCATTTTTCCCATCGCCAATTGTTTCTCGATGGCTTTATCTCCCCCTCCTTTTTGAACAATTGCTTTTTTTTGTCGCAAAGCAATAATATTCTTTTTGGTAGTCATGATAAGGTTTTATAAATTAATTAAACATAAAAAATTATCTTCTCATACCCAAAATATGGGTTCCTTTTCAAAAAGCAAAAGTACTACTTTTTTATTTATTTCTTTTGCTTAATCAATCCATTTCTCTATTTCTGGAGGATAAAATACTTATTTATAAACAGTTATAAATATTTTATATTGCTTTAAAAAAACGAACTTCATTTTTAACGAAAAACAATCTCTTTGATAACTTCAGACCCTACATATTTATTTAAAGCATTTTTAATTTCTTCGCGGGAAAAAAACAATTCTTGTCGCAAAACAGAAGAGTTAATATTTACATAAAGGACAGATTTTTTTATTTCTAAACGAGAGGTGTATTGAGTAATTTGTTCACCTAAAACAACAGGCCAGGCATTAATAATTCTTTTTTCAAATAAAGGTTGCTCTAAGTGCTGTGCTTTGAGCAGATGATGAATAATTTCAGCAAGTGACTCTGTATTACTTCGACGCATATTTATCTTAATTTTAAAACCTGACCCACTCGTGCCCCTTCTGTATAAGGTAAGTGATTGAGTTTATAAAGTTTTTCTGTTTTTATTCCATATTCTTGAGCTATGCTATGCATAGATTCACCTTCTTGTACTACGTGAATGGGATGATTTTTTGAAGCTTTGTTTTTCTTTGGACGAATATAAACTTTTTCCCATGCTATTAATTCAGCTTCAGCATCTACTTCGTTATAATTTCGTAATCGTTCCTCTTCCAGACTAAATTCTTCTGCAATACTTTCATAAGTATCGCATGGAGTAGCAACTACATACGGAACACCATTGTTTTTAAAAACTTTATGAGAAATATAAGCGCTTAAGCGGTAAATATCAGATGTTGCAATTGTTGCTTCTTTAAATTCAGCCTTATCAAATCTTTGCAAATTATAATTTTCAATGATTGAAATCAACTTGTAAGCATAGGCAGGGTCGGTAGCATAACCTGCATTTTTAAGTCCGAATGCCCATCCTTGATAATCAGTAGGATCTAATTGAAACAAAAAAGCATAACGTTGCCTTTTTTTCAGAAAAAGAGAATGATCCTCGTACGATTCTGATACGCTTTTATATCTTCTGAAACATTCGTTTTTCTCATCATCGTCCCAATAAATTGTTTCGCCTGTCCAATCATTGTTACACTTTATTCCAAAATGATTGTTGGCTCGTTGAGAGAGATAACTTTGCCCTGCTGACGATTCTAATAATCCTTGTGCTAATATGATGCTGGCAGGAATGTTATGTAATTTTTGCTGTTTTTCTGCCAGAGAATGATATTTTTCAATGTAAGTTAGATAAGCCTTGTTTTGCACTTGACTATTGGCAAAGCCACAAAATAAAATAAAAGATAATAACCACTTTATTTTTTTCATTATAAAAACAATTAGTTAGCAAATATCGATATTCAAATTTGTTATTTTAAATTATGATAAAGTGTCTCTTAACAAAATGTAAAGATATATACAAAAATAATTTATTTTTCCGAAAATAAGCCCTAAAAAAGAATTAATTTCCTATTTTTGTAATTTGGCATTAAATTTTAATATTAATGTCATTTGATTTTCAATAAGTTAAAAACATTAAAGGAAATTATGTATGTATAAAAACAATATTGTAATACCGGTCACTATTTGTCAATTTGAAGAATTGTCCCCTTCATATCAGCATCTCATCATAAAAGCAAAAGAAGAGGTAAAAAAAGCCTATGCTCCTTATTCACATTTTTATGTAGGAGTAGCTTTAGAACTGGGGAATGGCGAAATTATCACAGGAAATAATCAAGAAAATTCGGCTTATCCTTCAGGTTTATGTGCCGAACGAGTTGCAATTTTTTATGCAAATGCAAAATATCCTGAGGTACCCGTTAAAACATTAGCAATTGCAGCTTTTAGCAACAATGAATTCTTAAAAAAACCAATCACTCCTTGTGGAGCTTGCCGACAAGTTTTGCTTGAAACTGAACTTCGTTTTCAAAATGATATTACTATTTTGCTTTATGGAAGCGAAGAAATTTATTTAATTAGAAACGTAAAAGATTTACTTCCTTTAAGTTTTGATAAATATCAATTAAAAGGTAATAAATAATTGCTTCTTTTTCTTTTTCTTTTTCCTTGTTTATTTGAATTATTATTTTTATATTGGCTCTCGTTTACTAACAGTATTTTTTCTTGTAATTAAAATTAAGAGAAGATGGCAAAAAATAAGCTTCAATTGGAATATCCACTTAAATCAGCTTCTATAAGTTTGCTTTGGAACAAAATAGGTACTCCGCTAGGACTTTCTGAATGGTTTGCCAATGAAGTAATTGTAAACGATAATAAATATCTTTTTAAGTGGAATAATTATGAAGAAACAGCTTATTTGTTAGATATTAAACCTTTGATGAAAATTCGTTTTCAATGGGAAGATGAAATAGAAAATAATACCTATTTCGAACTAAAAATTGAAACCAATGAAATAACCGGAGAAGTTGCGCTGGTAATAACTGATTTCACTGATAATATTGAAGAAGAGGATGTTATATTGCTTTGGGATAAGCAAATAGATGAATTGAAACGTAAAACAGGTATTGGGTAATAAAATTGTTTTTAAAATTATTTTTACTTCAATTAATTTAATTACCATTTGTTTTGGAGAACTTTTCCACTTAACAAATGGTTTTTATTTATAAATAAAATTATAGCTTTCAATGAATGTTAATTTCATATTGTTTCTCCTAAATTATTGAACTTTTTGGTGTAATTTTGCATTTTAAAAAATCATGTTCAGAGTAAAAATAATACATAAATATATTTTCAAAAATTTTATCACGCTCTTTATCATGACTTTCTTTATCTGCATCTTTATTTTGTTGATGCAGTTTTTATGGAAACATGTAGAAGATTTGGTGGGTAAAGGAATCAGCATTTCTGTTTTATTTGAATTTTTCAATTATTCAGTTCTAACTTTGGTGCCGATGGCTTTACCGCTTGCCATCTTGCTCGCTTCACTAATGACCTTTGGAAATCTGGGAGAAACCTCTGAGCTTACAGCTATGAAAGCATCTGGAATTTCTCTTTTTAGAATCATGCAGCCTCTTATTTTCTTTATCGCCCTTGTTTGTGTTGGTGCTTTTTATTTCTCAAATTATGTTTTGCCTATCTCTCAAACAAAATTATGGACATTAATTTTTTCATTGAAACAGAAATCACCTGAATTGGAAATACCAGTAGGAGAATTCTATACAAACATAGATGGCATAAATATCTATGTACGTGAAAAACAAGGAAAAGCTCTAAAAAATTTAATGATTTATGATTTTTCGGCTGGATTTAATAATGCAACAGTAATGATTGCAGATTCTGGCGAAATAAATTTAACAGAAGATAAAAAGTATTTATTGCTCTCTCTGTACAATGGAGAAAGTTTTGAAAATCTTAAAAATCAACGTGTCACTGATAATCCTGCAAGTATTCCTTACAGACGAGAAACTTTTAGGACGAAAGAAATTTTAATTGATTATGATGCACAATTTAATCGTTTAGATGAATCACTACTTCGCGATCAACATATCAGTAAAAACATTTCACAACTTTCGTATTCCATTGATTCTGTTAGTAAAGTTGTAAAAAATATAAGTATTCAGCAATCAAATGAATTATTAAATTATAGTTCATTTGCTCGTGAAAGAAACACTGTTTCAGCATCAGTTCCAATAGAAAAAAACGAAAACATCACTTTAAATGCCGATTCACTTTTTTTATCGTTGAATCAGTCTTCTATGATAAAAGCTGTGGAATACGCCATTTCACAAGCTCAGCAAATAAAGGATCAAGTTGGATTCAATAAAATTATATTAAATGAACCTATCATGTATGTTAGAAGGCATCAGGTAGAATGGCATCGAAAATTTACGCTTTCTTTTGCATGCTTAATATTTTTCTTCATTGGAGCACCTCTGGGAGCTATTATTCGTAAAGGTGGTTTGGGAATGCCTGTGGTGATTTCGGTAGTAATGTTTATTATTTATTATATCATTGATAATACAGGCTATAAAATGGCACGGGAAGGTCTATGGTCAACTTTTGCGGGCATGTGGCTTAGCTCTTTTGTACTTTTACCAGTAGGTATATTTTTAACTTATAAAGCAGTAAAAGATGCTCCACTCCTGGATGCTGAAGAATATACAAAAATATGGAATAAAATGAATCAAAAACTGAATTCATGGATAGACAAAATTAAAATATAAGATTTGATATTCGATTAAATGATAATTATTTATGGACACAAAATTAAACACCATTGAGGAAGCAATTGATGATATCCGCCGCGGAAAATTTGTTATTGTAGTTGATGATGAAGATCGTGAAAACGAAGGAGATTTTATTTGTGCTGCTGAAAAAATTACTCCTGAAATGGTGAATTTTATGATTACACACGGAAGAGGAGTAGTGTGTGCTCCTTTGACGGAAGAACGATGCAAGGAATTAGATTTGGAAATGCAAGTTGATATTAATACTTCCATACATTCCACTCCTTTTACGGTAAGCGTAGATAAATTAGAAGGTTGTACTACTGGCGTTTCTGCTGCCGATAGAGCAGCTACTTTAAGAGCATTGGCAGATCCTGCATCCAAGCCTGAAACTTTTGGACGTCCCGGACATATTTTTCCTTTACGAGCAAAATCGAAAGGAGTTTTACGAAGAGCTGGTCATACTGAAGCAGCAATAGATCTAATTCGCTTAGCAGGTTTATATCCAGTAGGTGCACTTATTGAAATAATGAATGAAGATGGCACAATGGCACGGTTGCCTCAATTAATAGAAATTGCTAAACGTTTTGATTTAAAAATAGTGACTATTGAAGATTTGATTGCTTATCGACTCAAAACTGAATCATTGATTGAAAAAGGAGAAAAGGTCGATTTGCCTACCCTTTATGGACATTTTAATTTGATCCCATTCCGTCAAATTTCAAATGGAAAAGAACATATAGCTTTAATAAAAGGTGAATGGCAGAAAGAGGAACCTATTCTGGTGCGAGTACATTCATCTTGCGTAACCGGGGATATTTTTGGTTCTCTACGTTGTGAATGTGGTGAACAATTACATAAAGCAATGCAAATGATTGAGAAAGAAGGAAAGGGAGTGATTGTTTATATGAATCAGGAGGGAAGAGGGATTGGCTTGATGAATAAAATAAAAGCTTATAGATTGCAGGAACAAGGACTTGATACAGTTGATGCTAATTTACATTTAGGTTTTGATGCTGATGAAAGAGATTATGGTGTTGGAGCACAAATATTAAAATCAATCGGCGTAACAAAAATCAAACTTTTAACCAATAACCCTGTAAAACGCATAGGTTTAGAAGCTTATGGATTGTCAATTGTTGAAAATGTTCCTATCGAAATCCAACCTAATCCTTATAATGCTTTCTATTTGGAAATTAAAAAGAAACGAATGGGACATGATTTAAAATTCATAAAAGATGAATCTGATCCAAATAATGAAAAGCCAACCAATGTATGAGAATATAGTTTCTCCTTTTTTGAGATTGGCTATTGAATTTATGGTTGATTATAAGATGAAAGTGACCAATTAATAGGCATAAGTTAGTGCTCTCTTTTTGCATGAAATAATAATTTTCCACAATCTTTTCTCTTGTTTCTAATGTTTCTAAGAATTTAAAAAGAAAAATAAGTTGTTTCTAAACAATAGTGTTTTTAAAAAAATGTTGTATTTTTACATAAAATTCAGAGTAAAAAAATATTTATCATTTTTTAGTTTATCAAAGAAAAATTTTTAACCACTTATCTCATAAAATAAAGGAGGATCGCATTATGTCAGAAATTATCAAAAATGCAGTTTTAGCAGGCATAGGGCTTATTTCATTGACCCGCGAAAAAGCTGAAGAATTTGCCAAAGAACTGATCAAGAAAGGCGAGTTGTCTGAAAATGAAAAGGCTAAATTTGTTAAAGATGTTCTGGAGCAATCAGAAAAAAGCAAAAGAGAAATAGAAGAGAAAATAGAAAAAACAGTTGAAACGGTAATGGCAAAAATGAATATCCCTTCCAAAAAAGAGTTTGAAGAATTAAAGAAGAAAGTAGAAGAATTATCGCAACTGTTAAATAAAAAGACGGAATAAAAACCAATCAAAATTCTTGTTTTATTTCATCTCATAAAGCCTAATGAATGGCAGATTCTTATCTATTGACAAACTTTAGCTTACGGAGCAATTTGGATAAAGTCAAACGAAGCCGCCAAATTATTTCAGTTTTTATGAAATTTGGGGTGGATTATCTTTTTAATGTTTCTCATGTCAATGTTTTATCAAAATGGCGGAAACGTAAAAAAGGTTATCAGCAATTATCAAATCCTGAAAGGCTACGTTTGGCTTTTGAAGAGTTGGGCCCTACTTTTATTAAATTTGGGCAAATTTTGAGTACTCGCCCAGATTTTTTACCTCCTGCTTATATTCATGAACTTGAAAAACTTCAGGACAAAGTTTTTCCTGTTGATAGTTCTCAAATAATAAAACTCATTGAAAAAGAGATTAATAGACCTTTAAATGAAGTGTTTAAAGAATTTGAAGAACAACCCGTTGCTTCAGCTTCTTTAAGTCAGGTTCATAAGGCTATTTTGTACAATGGAGAAACAATAGCTTTAAAAATTCAGAAGCCTAACATTCAAAATACCATTGAAATTGATCTTTCTATTTTGGAAAGTTTTGCTGAAATACTTGAAAAACGACTTCATGATGGACCTTTTTACAAACCTAAAGCCATTGTTGGAGAAATAAAAAAAGCTATCAGAAAAGAATTAGATTTCCTGAACGAAGCACATAATTTTGATAAATTTCGGAATAATTTTAAAGGAGTTGATTATATTAAAGTTCCAAAAATTTATTGGGAGTTTACTACTGAAAAACTCCTGACAATGGAATTTATGGAAGGTGTAAAAATTAATGAAATTACGCAGGAAAAATATCAATCTTTGTTTGATGTAAAAAAAGTTGCCAATCAAGCCGCTGAAGCCCTTTTAAAACAAATTCTTTTGGATGGTTTCTTTCATGCCGATCCTCATCCAGGCAACCTTTTTGTTCAACCACCTTCTACCATTGTGATGCTTGATGTGGGGATGACAGGTTATCTGGACGAAAAGACTATTATTATCATAGCGAAAATTTTACGGGCGGCTAATGATAAAAATTTTGAAAAAGTAATAAAATTATTTCGTGAATTAGGAATTGTAGTAAAAGAGGTAGATAAGCGTTTGTTTGCAGAAGACCTGAACGAATTAATCGAAAATTATTCGGATCGTCCTTTTAAAGTCATAAGTTTAGCCCGAATGAATCAAGATATTCTGGATATCATGATGAAGTATCATATGACGGTTCCATCAAATCTGGTAATGATGATTAGAGCAATGTCCATTGCCGAATCTATTGGAAAGCAGTTGGAACCTGATTTCGATATGTTTGAATTGGTTAAACCCTTTGTTAGAAAAATATATTTTAAAATTTATTCTCCTAAAAATTGGAAAAGACGAGGCGTTGATGTAATAGAAGAAAATGCAGAATTCTTAGAACATTTGCCTCAAAATTTGTCTGATTTATTGAGAAAATTAAAAGAGGGACAATTAGAAGTAAAACTTGAACATCATAAACTGGAAAATCTTACCCAAGAAATCAAAGGATCAAGTAATCGTATTTCTGTCAGTTTAATTATTGCGGCCATTATTGTTGGGTCTTCTTTAATTTTACAACAGCAAATTGGACCTTTGGTTTCTAATATTTCTATTCTTGGCATAATAGGTTATATACTTGCCTGCATCATGGGCTTTGGTCTTATTATTTCTATTTTCAAATCAAGAAAAAGAAAAGAATAAATTTTTCTTTGAGAAATCAAGTATTTTAAATCTTCTTAAATCCGCGTTCAAAATACAAACGAATCATCAAATTTCAACTAAAAATTTGAATTTTTTCAAGCAAAATTTCTTACCTGCGAATTTTAGCGAGCTCAAAATAAAATGAATATTAATATTAAAGTTGTCAAAATGAGAAACTTTTTATAATTTTGTGCCCGTATTTTTTAATATCAACATAAAGTCTAACTCACTATTTATTAGTAATAAAAAATTAACGAATGGAAGAAAAACAAAACATTACAGAAGAAAAAAATGAAACTTTATCAGAAGTTGAAATGAAGGAAACACAACCTTCAGAAAATGTTGTAGAAACAGAAAATATTCCAACCGATGAAAACCAAGAAAAAATTAACAGTGAAATTTCTGTTGAAGAAGTAAAAGAAACTGTAGTACCTTTAGAAGAAAAACAAATTTTAGAAGAAATTCCTTCAAACGAAAAAACAAAAATTGCTTCTGCTCCAATGGACGATTTCGATTGGGATGCTTATGAAAAAGGAGATATTGTTAGTTCAGAAGCAAAAAAGGAACTGGAAAAAGTTTATGACAACACTTTAAATGCCATTAAAGATAAGGAGGTAATTGAAGGAACAGTCATTGCTATTAACAAACGAGAAGTAGTAGTAAATGTCGGTTATAAATCGGACGGAGTAATCCCTACGAGTGAATTCCGTTACAATCCTGATTTAAAGGTTGGTGATAAAGTTGAAGTATATATTGAAAGTCAAGAAGATAAAAAAGGACAATTAGTCCTTTCACATAAACAAGCTCGTGTGAGTCGGGCATGGGAACGCGTAAACGAAGCACTGGAATCTCAGGAAATAGTTAAAGGATACATCAAGTGTCGTACCAAAGGCGGAATGATTGTTGACGTTTTTGGAATAGAAGCATTTTTACCGGGTTCACAAATAGATGTAAAGCCTATTCGTGATTATGACGCTTTTGTTAACAAAACAATGGAATTCAGAGTAGTAAAAATTAACCAGGAATTCCGAAATGTGGTAGTTTCGCATAAGGCTATTATCGAAGAAGAACTCGAACAACAAAAGAAAGAAATCATTAGCAAATTAGAAAAAGGACAAATTCTTGAAGGCACGGTAAAAAATATCACTTCTTATGGTGTATTTATTGATCTGGGTGGAGTAGATGGTTTAATTCATATTACGGATTTGTCGTGGGGACGAATCAATCACCCAAGCGAAATCGTTTCATTGGATCAAAAGCTGAATGTAGTTATTCTGGATTTTGACGAAGAGAAAAAGCGAATTGCTTTAGGCTTAAAACAGCTTACACCTCATCCGTGGGATTCACTGGATCCTAACTTGAAAATAGGCGATAAAGTTAAAGGTAAAGTAGTGGTATTAACTGACTATGGTGCTTTTGTCGAAATTGCTCCAGGAGTAGAAGGTTTAATTCATGTGTCGGAAATGAGCTGGTCGCAGCATCTTCGTTCAGCACAAGACTTCCTGAAAGTGGGTGATGAAATAGAAGCTATTATCTTGACACTTGATCGTGAAGAACGAAAAATGTCCCTGGGTATCAAACAATTAAAATCCGATCCATGGGAAAACATCGAAGAACGTTATCCCGTCGGAAGCAAGCATGTTGCAAAGGTTCGTAATTTTACCAATTTTGGCGTTTTTGTTGAAATAGAAGAAGGTGTCGATGGATTAATTCATATTTCTGATTTATCTTGGACGAAAAAAGTTAAACACCCTTCTGAATTTACACAAATTGGAAGTGATATAGAGGTTGTTGTTCTGGAAATCGACAAAGAAAATCGTCGTTTAAGTTTGGGACACAAGCAACTGGAAGAAAATCCATGGGAAGTATTGGAAACTATTTTTACAGTAGGTAGTGTCCATGAAGGCATTGTGGTAGAATTCCTGGATAAAGGAGCCATTATTGCCTTGCCTTATGGTGTGGAAGGATTTGCTGCAACGAAACATTTAATTAAAGAAGATGGTACGCAAGCCCAAATAGATGAAAAGTTGCCATTCAAAGTAATTGAGTTTAATAAGGATGCGAAAAAGATTGTTCTTTCCCATACACGCGTTTATGAAGATTTGAAACGAGAAGAAAAGGCTAAAGTTGCCGAAACAGAAGATGAAACTACAAAGAAAACGCTTACCAAACGTTCTAAGAAAAAAGAAGTAGCTACTACACCTTCGATAGAAAAAACCACGCTGGGAGATATTCAGTCACTGGCTGAATTGAAAGATCAACTGGATAATGAAGAAGCAACCAAACAAGCTGAACAGGAAGAAAAAAAAGCAACCAAAGCTAAAAAAACCAAAACTACTAAAACTTCAAAGGAAAAAGCTAAGGCTGAAGAACTTTCAGTAGAAGAAGAAACTACTCAGAAAGAAAAACAAGAAGAAGTTGTAGAAGAGTTGAAAATAGTTGAAGCTGAGAAAGTAACAAAAGAAAAAGAAACTCGGAAAAAAGAAAAGCCTCAGACAAAAGTGGTTGCAGATGAAAATTCTCCTGAAAATGAAAAGGAAAAGGAAGAAACGAAAAATGAAATTGAGAATGAAAATGCAGAAGAAAAGAAAAAAGAATCTTCTTCTGAGGAATAAAGATTTTCTATCATATAAAAATGAAAAGGTTGCTTCAAAAAAGGCAACCTTTTCTTTAACCAAAATTTGTCATTAAACCCAGATTCAGCATTAGAAAGAAATGCAGTTACAGTTAATTGTAAATCAGACGATAAGGTGCAAAATTTTCTAATGCGTATTGTTAGAAATATTTTAGAAAAAATTAGGGCTTAATTATTTATAATGAGCAGGATATAAAGCAATTCGATCTGAAAAAATGAAATTTTCTATTTTTGAAAGCTTACTTTGGATTTAAATTTATATAATTATCGTATACGTCTTTAAAAGGAATCTTTTCAATTGAAAGGCAAGACAGATATTAACAAATCATCTAATTAAGTATTTTAAAAGACATCCGGCCAGGCAAATAATATGGAGTCTCTTCTTTAATTAGTCAAGAAATTAAAAAAATATATCATGTAGTGGGTTTAAAAATTTCAGATATACTTTTTGAAATACCATGACTTAACCTCCGACTAAATACAAAAGGTTGTACTTATGTAAAGCATATATATTTGATAATCAACTACTTATAAATTTAAAGTAACAAAGTCAAGAGATTATTGTATTTCACCGCTACCAATACAAATTTTGGAGGCTACGTCGTAGATTACTCCAAACTGACCAGGAGCAATACCTTGTAATTTTTCGCTTGAAACGACACGATATCCTTGTGGTGTTTGTTTTATAGTTCCCTTAGTAAATTCGGGTGTATGTCTGATTTTGAAAGTAATGGCTATTTCATTTTCAGTGTTTTCCCATGGATTTTCGGTGATGAAATGAAAGTCTTTCATAGTAAATTCATAACCATATTGAGCTTCCGTGTCATAACCCTTTGACACGTAAATGATGTTGGCATCAATGTCTTTTTGGGTGACATACCAGGGACCTCCCGAAAGTTCCAACCCTTTTCGTTGACCTATGGTGTGAAACCAATATCCTCTGTGTTTTCCTAAAATTTTTCCTGTTTCCAATTCTACAATTGGACCTTTTTTTTCACCAAGATAAGAACGAATAAAATCATTATAATTGATTTTCCCAAGGAAACAAATTCCTTGACTATCTCGACGTTTTGCACTTGGCAGTCCAGCTTGTTGAGCAATTTTACGGACTTCATTTTTCATTAAATGACCAATAGGAAACATTAATTTTGATACTTGTAAATAATCAATCTGAGCTAAGAAATCAGTTTGATCTTTTATAGGATCTTTAGCTGTGGATAAGAATATTTTATTGTTTTGTTCAGTAATGGTAGCATAGTGGCCTGTAGCAGTTTTATCGAAGTTCTTACCAACTTTTTGTTCAAAAACTCCAAATTTAATTAATTTGTTGCACATTACATCTGGATTGGGGGTTAAGCCTTGTTTTACCTTATTAATCGTATAAACCACAACATTTTCCCAGTAATCTTTGTGAAGATCAATTATTTCCAATTGGCACCCATATTTACGTGCAATTAATGTTGCAATTTCAATATCTTCTTCTGAAGAACAATGCAAAAATTCATCCTCGCTTTTTCCAATTTTTATATAAAATAAATGGGGAGAATAACCTTGTTCTTTCAACAAATGTACTGCCACCGAACTATCAACTCCTCCCGACAATAAAACAGCAATTTCCATTTTATTTTATTTCTATTTTTTTAAATATTATCAGTTATAATAATCAAATACAATAGATTGCAAAATTACGAATATATCCTTTACTCTTCAAATTTACTTTATGCTAAGAAATAACACGATTTACTTCTTTTGGTAAGGCAAAAGGTTGTTAAAAAAATGTAACAATTCTCTTAACTTTAAAATTTTATATCTGTAAATTAATAATTGATTAGATGCTTTTTCCGGTAATTACCAGGAGAAATATTTTCATGGTTTTTAAAAATACGATAAAAAGAGCTTTCGCTTGAAAATCCTGAAAGTTCACCTATTTCATTGATGCTAAGTTGTCGGTATTTAGAATCTTTCAGTATTTTTTTTGCATGTTCTATTCGATAATGATTAATCATGGTTGAAAAATTGGTTTTAAACTTTTCATTGATGATTTTTGAGATGTAAGTTCTGTTGGTATTCAGCATTATGGCAATATCAGTAATACATAAATCCTTATTTTTATAGATTTCATTTTCTTCTAATAATTTTTTTAGATTTTCAAATAAATTTTTTCCATAGAGCTCGGTATCATTAATACTTATTTTTATAGTGCGTGCTAAAGCTTCGTTATTCTTAATATCCTTTAAGAAATTTTCTATTGAAAAATCTTGTTTATATCCTAAATATCCGACCATAAAAAGTAAAAATCCAAAAATAATTGCTGGAATTAGCAAATGGATATTGGACTGGGTAAAATAAGATCTACCTATTAAATCTACTGTTGATGAAGCTAAAGAAGTGAGAATAAAAACGATTAATAAAAAATTAAAATGATCCAGCGTCTTTTTCTCTGTATCAGCATAATAATTCATAATAGCTTGATTGTATTCTTTAATATATTTGCTGCCATATATCAGAATAGGAATAATTTGAATAACAAATATAATGGTGAACAAGTAAAGTTTTATTTGTTGCAAATGAAGAATTGGTGTCCATTCAATGTTATTAAAATTATGATAGATTAGTTGTTGGGTATAAACGGTCAACTCTTCGGGCGACATCAGGAAATAAAGAATAAAAGAAAAAATTCCAATAGTGAAAGCTGGGAGTAATACAAAAAAATCTTTAAAATTTAAATTTGTTTTTTTAGTAATAATTTTCAGGTAAATAAAATAAAGGGGATAAACTGCCAACGAACAAAACAAATAGATGCTATCCCAAAAACCATAAAATTTATATTCTTTATTAAAATAAGCTGCATGTCCAAGATATAATAAAAAAGCAACAAACATAAAAAATGATAGGAAGGTTTTTGCTTTATTTTGTGTGTGATGTTCAATAAACAAAACTATGCACCAGAAAAGACACACAAACATTGGGATAACAGAAATGATTATCTTCCACATATTTCATTTACTAATTTTTTACAACGATTTTTATTGTTTTCAAAGAAAATTTATTTGTAATGTAAATATAAGAAAAAAGTCCATATTTTTTTACTCAATTTTGTAATAACTTGCATAAAAAAGCCCTGATTAAGTGGAAGAATTTTTAAATTTAAACGAAATATCAACTTTTATTGAGAAAATTTAGTAGAACAGTAGTATGTATATTTAATATCAATTGAATGCACAAGTTTCAAAAAAGTTAGTTTTTAGTTTTCAATATATCAAGTAAATTGTTCCTCTAAACATTGTTTTAAGTTTTCTTTCACTTGAACAATATCAACTTTCTGCTTTAGTTCTTTTTCCATTGAAGTAACTCCTTTATCTACAAACCCACATGGATGAATATAATTGAAATAATCCAGATTTGTATTTACATTTAAGGCGAAACCATGCATGGTGATAAAATGAGAACTGCGAAGTCCAATAGCACAAATTTTCCTTACTCTCTCAGTCGCAGCATCCAGCCACACACCTGTAGCACCTTTAAGTCTGGTTGCTGATATTTGGTAAAGTTTCAAAAGTTGAATGATGGTTTCTTCTATTTTTTCGACAAATTGCTTTAATCCCAATTGAAAATTTTCCAGATCAAAAATAGTATAACCTACTATTTGTCCAGGTCCATGATAGGTAATATCTCCGCCACGATTGGTCAAAGAAAAAGTAGCATTTATTTTTCTTAATTCATTGGCAGAAATCAGTAAGTTATTTACTTGCCCATTTTTCCCTAACGTAAAGACAGACGGGTGTTCACAAAAAATGAAATAATTCGAAGTAGAAAATCCACTTTTTTTTCTTTCAATCGTATCTGAAAAAAGAATTTCTTGCTTTCTTAAAGCTTCTTCATATTCAATGATTCCCCAATCAAGGTATTGAATTTGAGAGTTCATCTTTTTAGCGACGTTTATGTTTGTTTTTTTTAGGTACAGACGTTTTATGAAATTCTACCGGTGAAATTTTTTCCATCATTCTCATAATAGCAGCTTGACGACGTAAAATATAAGGAGAAGGATGAGCAGGATTGAAACGTCGGGGATTTGGAAGACAAGCTGCTATCAAAGCCGCTTCAGGCTTTGTTAGTTTTGAAGCGTGTTTGCCAAAATATTCCAGCGAGGCTGCTTCCACACCATAAATTCCATCACCTGTTTCAATGACGTTCAGGTAAACTTCCATGATTCTTTCTTTTGTCCAGAATAATTCTATTAAAACTGTAAAATAAGCTTCAAGCCCTTTTCGTAAATAAGAACGATGAGGCCAAAGAAAAACATTTTTAGCCGTTTGTTGGGAAATAGTACTTCCGCCTCTAATACGTCTGCTTCTTTTGTTGTGTTGGATAGCTTTATGAATGGCTTCAAAAGAAAAACCGTGATGTTCCATAAACTGGTCGTCTTCGGCTGCAGCAACAGCTTGTATCATGTTGGGTGAAATTTTTTCTATTGAAACCCATTTTTTATTAATTTTAGGAGCCTCACCGTCTGAGATTGCTTCGACAGAACGAATCAGCATTAACGGCGTAAAAAAAACGGGCACAAAGCGATAAAAAATTACCCATCCAACTGAGATGATGACAAATAGAACAAAAAAATTTTTTAAAAATTTACCAAATCGTTTCATTATATTGTGAAAAATGATTATTGAGGCACGTCAAACCAAACGAAAACGAACTCTCCAACACCCATTTTCATAGTTATGACTAACAATTTCAAAACGTCCGATTTCTGAAGTATTCTGCACATGCTGCCCGATACAAGCACAAGCATCATAATCACCTACATGAACAATTCTTAATAAATCAGGAGTAGCAGTTGGTAATTTTGAGAGATCAACTATTTTAGCTGCTTCTTCATGTGTCATATATTCAACTCTAATAGGCAAATTTTGATTAATTACCTCGTTGACTCTTCTGGTTAATTCAAAAATTTGAGCTTCGGTGGGAGGTTGAGGCAAAAAATAATCGCACTTGCTTTTCTTTTTTTCAATATGAGCATTTTTTGAACGCTCGCAACCAAACATCCGAATCATAGTTTGGTTTAGAATATGCTCACATGTATGCATAGGCTCATAATAAATTTTTTTAGCTTCATTTTCAGACATATTTCAATATTTTTAAAATGCAAAGATAAATAAATCCTGAGAAATGAGGATTCGCTTGTTTTTAAAAAAATACAGAAAATTATGTATTGAAAAAATTCAAAAAATACCATCATTTTTTATGAATTTGAAATGGTTTTTTTGTCTCATTTTATCAGGAGATTTTTGTTTACCTGATGGCATATGATGTAAATTCAAGTAATTAATGCAACTTTTTCAGGGGAAATAAAAGATAAAGGAAACTTATTTTTCAAGGCAAAAAATGGATTTCTGCTCATTTGGGTGAACAGGATATTTTTGAGCAATCTCATCAGGAAGCCGAAGAAAAACAGGTTACAGAATATCTTCTCACGAATATAGAAAACATCCTGCTCAACTGTACCCAATTGATAATGGATTGGGTATATCTAGCTGTCAGATTTGATACAATAGAGGATGATATTCTCCGACACTTAGTTGTAACTCGTCCGAGCCAACCGATGAGTAAAGCGACTACAGTAGATTATTTACAATCCTATTTTGATGAAGATGTGCAGTTAACAAGATTTACCGCTATTTGGGCAAATTGTATATAATACACAACAAGAGAAGATACAACAAATCAATGTAGAACATACCAAAAAGATTTTGGGTGGTAATATTGGCTTGATGTTTTATGATATTACCCCTTATGGTAAATGGGCAAATTAATAGAGGAGTATGAAAAATGGAACAGTTGGAAAGGTTATATAACAATACCACATTTTTTTTGTAGCTTACAAAGTATACAAAGAACTGGAAAGAAGATTAAGAGTAAACGGCATTAATTTGAGTGTGGATAAAGTTTTGAACATAGTCAAAACAATTACTACTCTGAAAATTAAACTACCCAAAAGTGATGAAAACAATGATCAGAACAATGTTGATAACTCAAAAGCACAAATTGCACCTCTTTTCGATGAAAAATTTTTAGGGTGACGCATTGTCGAAGTCAGGAAATCTAACCACATCGGGAATAGCCACAATTTTTACATGTCAAGCAGCCTTCCTGATAAATAAGTGTTTTCTGTTTACACGAAGGGCAAGTTTGTCCATCTGCCTGAGTGCCATCAGGAATGTATTTTTTCAAAGCTCTTTCTACACCAACTTTCCATGTGTTAATGGAATCACTATCCAGTTGCAATCCTGAAACAAGTTTGACTACCTGATCGATAGGCATTCCATAACGCAACACGCCTGAAATTAATTTTGCATAATTCCAGAATTCTTTGTCAAATTTCTCCGACAATCCTTCAACTGTGGTTTTGTAACCTCGTTTATTGGTAAATTGAAAATCATATCGTTTGTTACCATTTTCGTCAACTGTTTTAATGATTTTGCCGTGAGTAACGGTTTTAGGAAGTGAAATTCCTTCTTCGTCATCAGCTAAACCGGTGAAAATTTCGTAAGGACGCCCATCTTTTAATCCTACAAAAGCGATCCATTTATCTTTTGCATTTTGAAAACGAACTACATCGCATTCTAACTCTTTTGGACGAACCAACGGGCCTTCCGTCACAGGGAAACAAACTTTTTTCTCCTCTTGTTTTTCTTTTTGGGCTTCATCCATCGAAACGAGAACGCCTGAACGCGAGCCTTCACGATAAACCGTTACTCCTTTGCAGCCACATCGCCAGGCTTCTTCATATAAATCAGCTACCAGTTCTTCGGTAGTTTCAGCAGGTAAATTAATGGTAACACTAATGGAATGATCCACCCATTTTTGAATTCTGCCTTGCATTTGTACTTTTTTAAGCCAGTTAATATCATTGGCTGTGGCTTTATAATAAGGTGATTTGGCAACTAAATCATCAATTTCACTTTTAGAATATTTTTTTGTGGTTGGATAGTTATTGGCTTCCATCCAAGTTACAAATTTGTGATGAAAAACAGTGTATTCTTCCCACGAATCGCCATTATCATCTACAAAATCAATTTGCACATTTTTATCATTCGGATTTACTTTTCTACGGCGAGTATAAACAGGCATAAATACAGGTTCAATTCCGGATGTTGTTTGTGTCATAATACTGGTAGTTCCAGTTGGAGCTATGGTTAAACAAGCAATGTTCCGACGACCATATTTTACCATGTCATTGTACAGATCGGGATCGGCTTGACGAATGCGATGAATAAAAGGATTGTTTTCTTCTCTTTTTGAATCATAAATACTAAAAGCTCCTCTTTCCTGAGCCAGCGTTACCGAAGAACGATAAGCACTTAAAGCCAGTATTTTATGAACGTGTTCTGAAAAATCAATGGCTTCTGTTGTTCCGTAACGATAACCCAGTGCAGCAAGCATATCACCTTCAGCAGTAGTTCCTACGCCAGTTCGTCTTCCTTGCAAAGTTTTAGCACGGATTTTTTCCCATAACATGTATTCTGTCCTTTTTATTTCTTCATCTTCAGGATCTGATTTGATTTTAGACAGAATTTGATCGATATTTTCTATTTCGAGATCAATAATATCGTCCATGATTTTTTGAGCCAGAGCAACATGTTTTTTGAAAAGCTCAAAATTAAAGCTGGCTTCAGAAGTAAAGGGTCGATCAACATAAGAATACAAATTAATGGCTAATAATCGGCAACTATCATAAGCACATAAGGGTATTTCCCCGCATGGATTGGTAGAAATGGTCTTGAATCCCAAATCAGCATAACAGTCAGGAATAGATTCTCGAATAATGGTATCCCAGAATAATACGCCCGGTTCAGCAGATTGCCAGGCATTATGAATGATTTTTTTCCATAAAGTAGCTGCATCGATTTCTTTCTTTACGCGTGGTTCTGGTTCATCAATGGGAAATTGTTGAATATAAGGTTTTCCTTCCAAAGCTGCCTTCATAAATTCATCGTCTATTTTAACAGAAATGTTGGCTCCTGTAATTTTATTGGCTTCCATTTTGGCATCAATAAATGATTCTGCATCAGGATGTTTAATAGAAATAGAAAGCATTAAAGCACCACGACGACCATCTTGAGCAACTTCGCGAGTAGAATTGGAATAACGTTCCATAAAAGGAACAATGCCTGTAGAAGTTAAAGCTGTATTTTTTACAGGTGAACCTTTGGGACGGATATGAGATAAATCGTGTCCCACGCCACCACGACGTTTCATCAATTGTACCTGTTCTTCATCAATTTTAATGATGCCACCATACGAATCTGCATCATGATCGAAACCAATTACAAAACAATTGGACAGAGAAGCGATTTGAAAATTGTTCCCAATGCCACTCATAGGACTTCCTTGAGGAACAATATACTTGAAATTGCGTAATAATTCGAACAGTTCTTCTTCGGAAAGTGGTTGAGGATACTTTTTTTCTATCCGGGCAATTTCGCGAGCCAGCCGATGATGCATATCATCAGGTGTCAATTCGTAAAAGTTTCCAAAGGAATCTTTCAAGGCATATTTTGTCGTCCAGACTTTAGCAGCCAGATCATCTCCTTGAAAGTATTTTAAACTCGCTTCCATTACTTCTTCTGAAGTATATTTTTTTGTTTTCACGATAATCTGTTTTAATAATTAGATTAAGCAATAATGGTTTATATTCAAAAAGACAATAAAATTATCTATTTGCAATGTTATAAATTATTTTTAAATTGTACAATTTTTATAACATTATTTTTTCAAAATATTTTTAATTATCTATTTAAAAAATTATATTGTTGATTTACAATGAAATATTAATTTAAGATAGTTAAAATATTTCCTAAAATGGAATTTTTTAAAAAATGAAGAATGAATTTTTTTTCAATTTATCAGATTAGATAGTTTATTGAAAAGAAAAAATCATTGAGTAATTTGATCAACAAATTGTTCCATTTTCTACTTTAAAAATTTTTGTTTCTTGCTGAAGTTGGGAAAGAATTTGATTGAGGTGTTCACGATCTGTGTCCGTAATAAAAATTTGTCCGAATGATTCTTGCGAAACAAGTTCCAGGATTCGTTTAACGCGGTCTGTATCCAGTTTGTCAAAAATATCATCCAATAAGAGAATAGGAAATTGCTGATGAGTATGTGACAGAAAATTGAATTGAGCTAATTTTAAAGAAATGAGAAAAGTTTTGTTTTGCCCTTGTGAGCCTACTCGTTTAATAGGATAACCGTCCAGTAGCATTTCCAGCTCATCTTTATGAATCCCCTGCGTAGAGAATCCAAGTATTTTATCTTTTTCGCGGGTTTCTTTCAGCCGAATTTTTATGTCGTATTGCTGATGATGTGAAAGATAATTAAGTTGAATAGATTCTTTTCCGTTTGAAAGATAATGATAGTATTTTTCAAAAACAGGAATCATTTTTTCAATAAAAAGCTGACGTTGTTCAAAAAGGTAGCTTCCATATTGTGCCATTTGCTCTTCCCAGATTTCAAATAACGAATCTTCTACATACGAATCAGCTTTCAGCAAAGCATTTCGTTGACGCAATGCGTTGTTATACCTGAGGAGAGCATGAAGATAATTTTTATCATATTGAGAAATGACGCCATCGATAAATTTTCGTCGTTCTTCGCTTCCACCGCTGATGAGCGTTATATCTTCAGGAGAAATCATTACCAGCGGCAATAAGCCGATGTGATCTGACAATCGTTCATATTCTTTTTTATTTCGCTTAAATTGTTTCTTTTGGTTTCTTTTGAGTCCGCAATAAATCTCTTCGATATTTTCGTCTACTTGATACCGTCCTTGCAACAAAAAAAAGTCTGCCTGATGATAAATATTCTGAGAATCAATGAAATTAGAATGACTTTTACAAAACGATAAAAAGTAAATGGCATCCAGCAAATTGGTTTTTCCCATTCCATTTTTTCCGATAAAACAATTTATTTTGGGAGAAAACATTAAGTTGGCTTCCTGTATGTTTTTGTAATTCAATATAACCAGTGATTCCAGATACATGCGAAGTCTAAAAAATTATTTTATACAAATTTACACGATAATTTTCGATTTTCACAGAGGGAAGAAAAAAACAATGATTCGGATTTTAATTTATTAACATCAAACTGGTAGTACTAAAATGCAGATATTCAAATAAAAACAAATTTGTCCTACTAATAAGATTAAAATCCGCCTTGAAAAATGTTTTTTAACTACTCTGTAAGCTAATAGTTGATACTCTTTCGTAGAAATGGAATTGCAACAAATTCTTCTTTTTTAAGGGGACGTTACCTCCATTAAAACAATCCATTTATCTTGATTAACATATAAAGAAAAAAAGATGATCAATAAAAGTTGATCTTTGATATTGGTTTAGTATTATGATGAAGCTTGATATCGAAGCTACAATAGTTTCAAAAAATGTTTTTCAAAACAAGCCCATAGGTAAAATTCTGAAAATGAAGGGGAGAAGAATTGCTGTATTCTGATTTCAATCTTCCAGGTAATAAGTAATGGTTGAAACTACGCGAATATTTTTGATGTAAGGTGTATTTTCATCTCTGTCGGAAATAACAAACTGTCCTTGGGTAGCGTTTTTGATTTTTCCTAATTTGCTGCCCGAATCTTTGGCAAATTTTTCAGCCGCTTTCCGTGCATTCTTTGTCGCTTCTTCAATCATTTGTGGCTTAATTTCATTCAATTTAGTATATTCATAGCGAACGCTGTAATTGTTCACCGTAACAGCAATTCCTTGCTTAAGGAGTTCAGCTTGGCGAGTCATCAAAGCACGTACTTTATCAACATTTTCGGTTGTGATGGTAATAACAGATGTCAGATTATAACGATAAGGTGATTTATTTTCGATAAATCTTTCGGCTTCCATATCCACAATTTCAGGAGCAGAAACGGATATTTCATTGTCATGGATACCATTTTCTTTCAAAAATGAAATAATGGCTTTATTCTTTTTATTCAGTTCAATATAAAGCTGAGCAAGGTCATTTCCCAAATCTTTGTATAGAATGGGGCAAATTACTTTATTGGCTGGGACTTCCATTTCAGCAAGCCCTTTAACTTCTACCGCACGGTCTTTTTGGGAAAAAATTTTGATGCCATTTTGAATGAATAGTCCCAAGCAAATAATTCCTACAGCAATAATAGATGATTCAACGATTCTATTTTTCATGGAATTGGTTTTTCATTTGTGAAAGAGTATTACTGTTTTAAAGGATAAATTCAAGATGTTTTTACGTTATTAATCCTTAAAAAGTTTAACATTCACTGTTTACCTATATTTTATTGTTATTTTATTGATAATTAATAGAATATATCAAATTAATTAACGATTAATTAATAACTCATTTGAATTAATATTTTGGATTTACCACATTTATTCTTCTTCTTTGCGAGTTGCTTCGTATTCCTTTAGTAATTTTTCCTGAATTTCCATTGGGACGAGTTCATAACTGGCAAATTTCATGGTAAAAGTTGCTCTTCCTCCCGTGAGTGAACTAAGTGTGGTAGAATAATTTCCTAATTCCTTCAGAGGTACTTTTGCATTTAATTTTTCAAAACCTTTTTCGCTATGCATTCCCATGATAACTGCCCGTCGGCTTTGCAAATCACTCATGACGTCACCCAATCTATCCGACGGTGCAAGTACTTCTACATCGTAAATGGGTTCTAATAGTTTAGGACCTGCTTCTTTAAAGGCTCGTACAAAAGCATTTCTTCCTGCCAAACGGAATGAAATTTCATTGGAATCTACAGGATGCATTTTACCGTCGTAAACAATCACTCTTACATCTCGAGCATACGAGCCCGTCAAGGGTCCTTGTTCCATACGCTCCATGATTCCTTTTAATATAGCCGGCATAAATCGTGCATCAATGGCTCCACCGACAATACTGTTGACAAAAATCAATTTTCCTCCCCATTCCAGATCAATTTCTTGAACATCACGAACACTAATTTTATATTCTTGTCCATTGAAACGATAAACATCTTGGATAGGTAAGCCTTCAGAATAAGGTTCAATAATTAAATGTACTTCCCCAAATTGACCTGCACCACCCGATTGTTTTTTGTGGCGATAATCAGCTCGTGCTTGTTTGGTGATGGTCTCGCGATAAGGTATTTTAGGTTCTTTAAATTCTATTTCAATTTTATCATTATTTTCAACTCTCCACTTTAAAGTACGAAGATGGAATTCACCTTGACCATGCAAAATAGTTTGCTTAAGTTCTTTTGACTGTTCTACAATCCAGGTAGGATCTTCTTCGTGCATGCGGGTCAAAACTTCATTTAATTTTTCTTCATCAGCTTCCGACATTGCTTTTACTGCTCGACGGTACTTTGGATTAGGATAATTTATTTCTTTAAAATCATAATCGCATCCTTTTCCATTTAAGGTGTTACCGGTACGTGTGTCTTTCAATTTAACGGTAGCACCTATATCGCCTGCACCAATTTCTTCTACTTTGTTGCGAATTTGTCCACAAATATTAAAAAGTTGATTAATTTTTTCTTTTACTCCTCTATTAATGTTATATAAATCGTCACCTTCATGTACCGTCCCGCTCATCACTTTAAATAAGGAAATTTCTCCAACATGAGGTTCTACATTGGTTTTAAATACGTAAAGGCTTGTGGGGGCGTTGGGATTGGGTTCTACTTTTTTTCCATCTTTGGTCTCAGGCCATTCACTTTCGGCAACACTGGGAGCAATTTTTACCAAATAATCCATTAAAGTGCTTACTCCAATATTTTTTAATGCTGAGATACAAAAAACAGGGAAAACTCCTCTTTGACGTACCCCCTTGCGAAGACCATTGCAGATTTCTTCTTCTGTAAGAACGCCTTCTTCGAAAAATTTTTCCATTAAAGCTTCATCATGCTCGGCGGCTGCTTCTACTAACTGGTTATGAAGCTGTTTGGCTTTTTCCATTTCTTCAGCAGGAATTTCAAGAATTTCGGGATTGCCACCTTCGGTTTTCCATTGCAGCATTTTCATTTGAATTAAATCAATAATGGCATTGAATTCTAATCCTGGATTGAAGGGATATTGTACTTGAATGACTTTGTTGCCAAAATTTTCTGTTAGTGATTCTAATGAGAGTTCGTAATTAACTTTTTCATGATCTAAATAATTCATTACAAAAATTACAGGCTTATTATTTTTTTCAGCATATGAAAAGTGGTTCGTTGTTCCTACTTCAACGCCATATTGAGAATTGACAAGAATCAAAGCTGTATCAGTGACATTCAATGAAGTTACCACACCTCCAATAAAATCATCCGCACCTGGACAATCAATAAAATTCAATTTATTATGTTGCCATTCTGTTTGAATAACCGTTGGAAAAACTGAATAACCATATTCTTTTTCAACAGGATAATAATCTGAAACTGTATTTTGGTTGGCAATGGAACCCTTCCGTTTAATTATCCCTGCTTCATAGAGAATAGCTTCAGCAAAAGTTGTTTTTCCAGAACCTGCACTTCCCAATAAAGAGATGTTTTTAATTTCATTTGGTTGATAAACTTTCATATCTCATTCATTTTTAGAATATTATAATAATTACGTAGTGTTTTTTATAATGCAAAAATTGGATGGCAAGTTATAAAAAACTCTCCTATTATAAAAGGAGATTTTTTTATGTTTTTAAAATAATGTTTTAAAACATAAATTGATACCTTTTTGGGGGTTATTAATATTGGTGTTTTTTCCAATGAAACGTAATTTTCAATAGAATTAACCAATTTCTATATGTTGAGCTTGAATATTTTCTTTTAAAAAAATAGAAGCCATCATAGAAAACTTTTCTACTGATTCAGTAGTATAATACTGAAAAGTTCCTTTTTTTGTACAGAGCGTTTCTATTTCTGGATGACGCTGGAGATAATTTTTTAAACTTTCAGCAACAATTTTTCCTTGCGAAACAACAGTAATTTTATTAGGTAGTAAAGATTTTATTTTGTTTTCCAGAATAGGATAATGCGTGCAGCCTAATATAATTGTATCAATTTCAGGATCAATTTGCAAGAGATGATTCAAATTTTTATTGATAAAATAATCAGCTCCCGGAGAATTATATTCAGAATTTTCGATAAGTGGAACCCACATAGGACATGCTTCAGAAGTTAAGACAATGTTATCATATAATTTTTGTATTTCAAGCCCATAGGAGTTTGATTGAACAGTTCCAGAGGTGGCAAGTAGACCCACGTGAAAATTTTTTGTAATAGAACCAATGGCTTCTACTGTTGGACGAATAATACCTAAAACACGCCGATGAGAGTCCAAAATAGGAAGGTCGTTTTGTTGAATGGTTCTTAAAGCTTTTGCTGAAGCTGTATTACAAGCTAAAATTACCAAATGACAACCCATTTTAAAAAGCTGAACAACACATTCCAATGTATATTTATACACTATTTCAAATGATCGTGTACCATAAGGAGTACGTGCATTATCAGCTAAATAAATATAATCATATTGAGGTAAGTACTGACGAATTTTCTCTAAAATAGTCAATCCTCCGTATCCTGAATCAAAAATTCCAATGGGACCTGGTTTACTTTCAAAATTATGTGATAAATCTTTTAGACAATCTTTTATGTTGCTTTGCATGATTGAAATGAATTTTAATTCAGTAGTTTTAATCTAACAATTGACCTGAATTGTTACTCATTTGAACCATACGATCGTATTCTTCAGGTGATAAATCGAGGAAATAATAGTTTTGCGGGTTCATGATTTGTCCTTTATAGTGAACTTCGTAATGTAAATGTGGGGCAGTTGATTTACCTGTGTTCCCTACCAGCCCAATGACATCACCACGTTTAACACGTTGTCCAATTCGTACTTTTATCTTACTCATATGGGCATATAAAGTTTCATAACCAAAACCATGACTAATTTTCACACAATTTCCATAACCTTGTTCCCAACCAGCTCTACTAATAGTTCCATCTCCTGTTGCAAAAATCTCTGTCCCTGTTGGTGCTACAAAATCCATTCCTTCATGAAATCGTTGCGTATGGTAGATGGGATCAATTCTCCACCCAAATCCAGATGCCATACGTGCGAGATCTTTGTTCAACACGGGCTGAATGGCAGGAAGGTGTTGAAGCATTGTTTCTTTATTTTTTGCTAACAATATCAATTCATCATAAGATTTTGATTGGAGATAAAGTTGTTTTTTTAAGACATTCAATTCTTTTGTAGTATTTACAACGATCTCCGAATTGGTCATATTTAAAAGTTGATGGTAATAATCAGCATTTCCTGCAATGGCACGACGGACAGAAAAAGGAATAGGTTCTGCCTGAAGAATAACTCGATATAAATTATTATCTCTTTCTTGCAAATCATTAAGCACAACTTGTGCTTCATTAAACTGACGTTCCAGAATTTGATATTGTGCTTCTATTTTATTTTTTTCATCATTCAATTGTTTTTCTTCAGGAGATTGTAATGTTAAAGCAAGTACAAAGAAGAATAAAGTACCTATCATAATTCCTGTGAAAGTATGAACTAAAAATCTTCTGATTTTATAACCAAAAGTATATTCCACAGGCTCATAATTTAATGTTTCAGGATTAAAAATATATTTTTTCTTTGCCATAGCAATATCCTTTCTTAATTAAATTAGTGAAATATTAATGAGAGAAAATATAAATTTGCCATTAAAAATAAATTTTAAACGAGCTTATGATACAAAAATAATAAATTTAAACTAATTTTGCAGATTTCATTTAAGAATATTAACTTTAAAAATAAAATTGTATTTTTGAATAAATTATAATTGAATTACAACGATATATCTCTAATGACTTCACAAGAAATTCGTCAATCTTTTTTGGATTTTTTTGCTGAGAAAGATCATAAAATTGTCCCATCTGCTCCTATGGTAATAAAAGATGATCCTACTTTAATGTTTACCAATGCTGGGATGAACCAATTTAAAAATATTATTTTAGGTAATGATCCTATAAAATATCCACGTGTAGCCAATGTACAAAAATGTTTACGTGTGAGTGGTAAGCACAATGATTTGGAAGAAGTAGGGCATGATACTTATCATCATACCATGTTTGAAATGCTTGGGAACTGGTCTTTTGGAGATTATTTTAAGAAAGAAGCTATTGAATGGGCATGGGAATATTTGGTAAAAGTACTTAAAATTGATCCTGACCGATTGTATGTTACTGTTTTTGAAGGTTCACCAGCAGATGGTTTGGAACGGGATGAAGAAGCTGCTGCCATTTGGTCAAAGTTTCTTTCTCCTGAAAGAATTATTAATGGAAGTAAAAAGGATAATTTTTGGGAAATGGGCGAAGTGGGACCTTGTGGACCTTGTTCTGAAATTCATATTGATATTCGTAAAGATGAGGAACGATTGAAAACTGATGCCTTGACTTTAATCAATAAAAATCATCCACAGGTAATTGAAATGTGGAATATTGTTTTTATGCAGTACAATCGAAAAGCCAATGGTTCATTAATGGAATTGCCTGCAAAAGTAATTGATACAGGAATGGGTTTTGAGCGTTTGTGCATGGTAGTACAGGGAAAAACTTCTAATTATGATACGGATTTATTCCAACCTATTATTAAAGAAATTGGACAAATTTGCAAAGCTGAATATGGGCATGATGAAAAAATTGATGTAGCAATGCGAGTAGTTGCTGATCATATCAGAGCCATAGCTTTTTCTATTGCAGATGGACAACTTCCTTCTAACACCAAAGCAGGTTATGTAATTCGGCGGATTTTACGTCGCGCTTTACGATATGGTTATACTTTCCTACATCAACGTTCTCCTTTTTTATTCAAGCTGGTGGATGTTCTTTGCCAAACAATGGGCTCAGCTTATCCAGAATTGATAGATCAGAAATCTTTGATTGAAAAAGTTATCAAAGAAGAAGAGGAATCCTTTTTACGGACGCTTGAGACAGGAATTCAGTTGCTGGAAAAAATGATAGAAAAAGCTATAAATGAAAAAAAGAAAGAAATCTCTGGCAAGGACGCTTTTATGCTATACGATACTTTTGGATTTCCCATTGATTTAACAGAATTAATTTTACGTGAAAATAATCTTAGCGTTAATATGAATGAATTTAATGCTGAAATGGAAAAACAAAAAGAACGCGCTCGGAATGCCGCTAATGTAGAAACAGGAGATTGGATTATTCTTCGTGAAGGGGAAAGTCAATTTGTGGGATATGACGTAACTTCTTGTAATACAGAAATTTTACGCTATCGAAAAGTAAAGCAAAAAAATAATGAGTTTTATCAATTAATTCTTTCCAAAACACCTTTCTATGCTGAAATGGGAGGGCAAGTTGGCGATTCAGGCTGGTTGATTTGTGGTGAGGACAAAATTGAAATTCTCGATACAAAAAAAGAAAATAATCTTTCTGTTCATATTGTAAAACGACTTCCTGAAAGTTTGACAGATAGGTTTATTGCTTCTGTCGATATAGAAAAACGGTTGGCAACTTCACGAAATCACTCAGCTACTCACTTGCTGCATGAAGCTTTGCGACAGGTTTTAGGAACACATGTGGAGCAAAAAGGCTCTTATGTAGGACCTGAAGGATTGCGTTTTGATTTTTCTCATTATCAGAAATTGACAAAAAAAGAGATAAGAGCAGTAGAGGCAATTGCTAATCGTAAAATTAGAGAAAATATTCCTTTGAATGAACAACGTGAGATTCCTATTCAAAAAGCTCGTGAAATGGGAGCAATGGCACTTTTTGGAGAAAAATATGACGAAACAGTACGCCTTGTTCAATTTGGTACTTCGCTGGAACTTTGTGGAGGAACTCATGTAAAGGCTACAGGGGAAATTGGTATGGTTAGAATAATTTCCGAAACTTCCATAGCTGCAGGAATTCGTCGTATCGAGGCAATTACAGGTGAGGCTGTAGAAAAGCTTATTGACACTCAACAAGATCTTTTGAATGAAGCAAAAGAATTATTAAATAATTCTCCTGATTTAATCACTGCTATTCGTAAATTGTTAGAAGAAAATAGAGAATTAAAAAAACTGGTTAATGAATACAATGAAGAAAAACTTTTGCAACTTCGTGATAAATTATTAAGGGAAGCTGAAATTGTTAATGGTATTACAGTAGTTTGTTATGAAGGAAATTTAACACCAGATCAAGCAAAAACATTGGCTTTTCAAATTAAGAATCTTCAGAATTCTAATTTATTTTTTATAGCAGGAAATGTACATGAAGGGAAACCTTCTTTAACTGTATTGATCACCGAAAATTTAGTAAAAAAAGGGTTCAATGCCATCGATATTGTTCGTAAGGCAGCAAAAGAAATTCAAGGTAGTGGTGGCGGACAACCTTTTTTTGCCGTTGCAGGAGGTAAAAATCCACAGGGAATCCATAAAGCAGTTGCTTTGACAAGAGAGTTAATAAAGAAGGAATAAAATTTTTTGAAATTTTTTTACGATTTATTTGTTTTTGCTTTAATTTTTTTTTATTTTTGCCAAATCAAATGCGATAACAAACAACAGATAATGAATCATCGTTATTTTACATATTTTTATTTTTACTTTTACTTTAAAAGGTAAGAGCAGGATAATTATTATGTAAAATTACGAATGAAAGTTTTTAGTTTAATCATATAGAGAGTCCTGCTCAACATGCTGAGCAGGATTTTTTATTTATAATTTTAATCATTTGAATATGAAAAGAATAGCTATTCAGGGCATTAGTGGAGCATTTCATGAAATTGCTGCAAGAGAGTATTTTAAAAACGAAGAAATTGAAATTGTACCTTGTAATACTTTTAAGGATGTTTTCAGTGCTATAGAAAATGATAAAACACTTTTGGGAATTATAGCCATTGAAAATACTATTGCAGGAAGTTTATTGCAAAATCATAATTTATTACGCGAAAGTGAATGCCTTATCGTGGGAGAACAAAAATTACATATTGAACATCATTTAGTAGCATTAGCCGGGCAGCAATTGGAAGAATTAGAAGAAGTGCATTCTCATCCGATTGCTTTGATGCAATGTGAAGAATTTTTAGAATCCCATAAGCATTTGAAGGCAGTGGAAAGTGAAGATACTGCTTTATCTGCAAAAGAAATTGTTGATTATCAAATTTATAAACGGGCAGCTATTTGCAGTCTTTATGCAGCTCAAAAATATGGGCTTGAAGTTATAGAAAGAAACATAGAAACCAATAAAAAAAATTCCACCCGCTTTTTAATTGTTGCCGAGCCGACCCTTGCGTTGGAAATGACCAGAAATGATAAAATTAATAAAGCTTCTCTGGTATTTGCATTGCCTCATTTAGAAGGAAGTCTTTCACAGGTACTTTCCATTTTGTCTTTTTATAACATGAATCTTACGAAAATTCAATCGTTGCCTATTATAGGCAGAGAATGGGAATATCAATTTTACATTGATCTCATTTTTAATGATTATTCTCGATACAAACAGGCAATAGATGCTATTCTTCCTTTGATTGATGAATTTCAGATTTTGGGAGAGTACCACGTAGATATTTAAAATTTATAAAACAATTTAGATCATTTATAATTACAGTAATTTTTTAAAATAGTACAAATGAATATACAGCCAGCAAAACGTCTAAATAATGTTTCAGAATATTATTTTTCGGCCAAATTAAGAGAAATAGATCAAATGAATGCTGCAGGGGAAAAGGTAATTAATTTAGGCATTGGAAGTCCTGATTTGATGCCTTCTCCACAAACTATTGAAGCTCTTTGTCAAGAAGCTCATAAGCCAAACGTTCATGGTTACCAGAGTTATAATGGGATTCCTGAATTACGAAATGGATTTGCAGAATGGTATAAAAAATGGTTTCACGTGGATTTGAATCCTGATAATGAAATTCAACCTTTAATTGGTTCGAAAGAAGGAATTTTACACATCACATTGGCTTTTGTAAATCCTGGCGATAGCGTTCTGGTGCCCAATCCTGGTTATCCTACTTATACTTCTGTGAGCAAGTTATGTGAAGCAAATGTAATTCCTTATGATTTGAATGAAAATAATAATTGGCAACCTGATTTTGAAAAACTTGAGAAAATGGATTTAACCAATGTAAAGTTGATGTGGGTCAATTATCCAAACATGCCGACAGGCGCCAATGCCAGTGTGGAATTGTTTGAAAAATTGGTTGATTTTAGCAAAAGGCATAACATTGTAATTTGTAATGATAATCCTTATAGCTTTATTTTAAATGATAAAAAACTGAGTATTCTTTCTATTCCAGGAGCAAAAGATATTTGTATTGAAATGAATTCGATGAGTAAATCACATAATATGGCAGGATGGCGTATTGCTATGTTGGCTTCCAATGCTCAATTTGTGCAATGGGTGCTGAAAGTAAAATCGAATGTAGATTCAGGAATGTTTCGTCCCATGATGATAGCAGCAGCTACTGCTTTAAAAAATTCAGAAGAATGGCACAACGAAATGAATAAAATTTATGCCCGACGTCAACAACTTGCTTTTAAAATCATGGATCAATTAGGTTGCACGTATGATCCCAAGCAAGTTGGATTATTTGTGTGGGGAAAAATTCCTGCTCACTATGCTGATGCTGGCGAATTAGCTGACGAAATATTATATAAAAAGAATGTATTTATCACTCCTGGTTTTATTTTCGGTGATAAAGGGAAACGATATATTCGGATATCTTTGTGTTGTGCAGAACCTGTTTTAGAGGAAGTTTTAAAAAGATTGAGTTAAATAAAAAATAAAATTTTGTAATAGTTGGATAAATTGTTAAAATAATATTTACTATGGAATTTGAATCAATTTTATTACCGGGTATAGAAGCCAAACGACCAATTGTTATTGCAGGTCCTTGTAGTGCTGAAACTGAAGAGCAGGTAATAGAAACAGCACGTGAATTGGCTTCTTTTGGAATAAAAATATTCCGAGCTGGAATTTGGAAACCCCGCACCAAACCTGGTGGCTTTGAAGGTGTAGGAGTGAAAGGATTACCGTGGCTTAAGCGTGTAAAAACAGAGTTCGGTATGTATACCACTGTAGAAGTGGCAAATGCTAAACATGTTCATGAAGCTTTGGCTAATGATGTAGATATTTTATGGATTGGTGCACGTACTTCGGCAAATCCATTTGCTGTTCAAGAAATTGCTGATGCTTTAGAAGGAATTGATATTCCTGTACTAATTAAAAATCCAATTAACCCTGATTTAGATTTGTGGATTGGAGCCATTGAACGAATTTACAATGCAGGAATTAGGCGAATCGCTGCTGTCCATCGTGGATTTAGTTCTTATGATAAAAAAATTTATCGAAACTTGCCTCAGTGGCACATTCCAATGGAATTACATAGACAAATTCCTAATTTGCCCTTGTTTTGTGATCCCAGCCATATTGGTGGTAAACGTGAACTAATTGGTCCCTTGAGTCAGCAAGCAATGGATTTGAATTTCGATGGACTAATGATTGAATCGCATTGTAATCCTGATGAAGCCTGGAGTGATGCGGCTCAACAAGTTACGCCCAAAATTTTAGACTTTATTTTAAATTCACTGGTCATTCGTGAAACCACCCAAACCACTGAAAATTTAACTGCTCTTCGGCGTCAAATAGATGAGCTTGATAATGATTTACTTCAATTATTGGCTAAAAGAATGAGAGTTTCAGAAGAAATTGGAGTGTATAAAAAAGAACACAATATGCCTATTTTCCAGCCTGAACGTTATGATGAAATGTTAAAGGACAGAGTGAAACAGGCTATTCAAATGGGGATGGATGGCGATTTTATGAAAAATGTATTGATTGCTATTCATGAAGAATCGATTCGTCACCAAATGGTAATTATGGAAAAATCTGATGCCACTTTAAATAATTCGAATTCTTCAACAATCCAATGAATTATTAAAGAAAAGTAAAGATCGATCCTAAAAATTTATTGAAAAGTTTTTATCTTCTTTCAGAATGTTTTTGATTATTAGAATGTTCTGCTGCATTTCCACGTGACGATCGAGTTGAAGACTTTTGTGAAGGTGAAGTTGAAGATCCAGCAGAACGTCTCTGCGAACCAGAAACATTTTGTTCTCGTTGAGGACGATTATTTATTTCTGTTCCCCGAGAAGAATTTTGATTTCTTCTTTCATCATTTCCACTGCTACTTGATGACTGTAAATTACGAGAAGAGGTTTTTCTGTAATTTTCATTAGTCTGATTTACCTTTCGACGATTTGCTTCTGATGATATTCGACGAGCAGAATTAAATTCAGCTTTGTTGGCTATACCTTTGTTGCGATTGTTAAAACTTTTTTCTGGATGTTTTCGCTCATAATCATTTCGCCGAACAGTTTGATGAAGTTTTACATAAACATCGTTGTGATAGATATTAACCGTTGTGTGATAATGAAATTTACAGTCACGTGGTATATACCTGTGAATATGTCCCATGTAAATATTTACTTTCACAGGTGGACGAGGGTGATAAAATTTTGGATAATATCCCCAATAGTAAGGTGACCGCCAAGGACGATAATGGCTACTCCAGAAGAATGTAAAAATTACTGGCTCTCGCACAAAAACAGGTTCAATAATATAATTCACTCAAACAATATTTTAAAAATCTCGTTTATTTTTCAACCTTATTTTTCTATAACCTTAGTAACAAGAACAAATTCTCACAAAACAAACCTTATTAGTTTATTGAAAAAGTATTGCTAGAACTTGGAGATTTTGGCTCAGGTGAATTGTTTTGCAGCCAGTAAAAAGAACGACGTAGCCGGAAGGCTACGCCGAACAAAAAGTCTTTAATTTTATGTTATGCTCTATCTTTTCTTTTAGCTAAAATTTACCAAACAATTTTATGTATTTCATTCCCTGTCTCTGAAGTTACTTTTAAAACATAAACCCCATGAACAGGCAAAACAAATTGAATACTGGAAGCATCTGGCTTTTTCTGAGAAATCAATTTCCCGTTTATATCATATAACTGTAAATTAGAACCTAAAGATAAATTATTCACTGTTAATATGTTATCTTTTACATTCCAATTACAAGCATTGTTTTGAATAGAAGGTACAGCATTTGTACCATCCGTATTGATGATTACATTATCAATTTCCCATTTTTCTATCCGATTGCTGTTTTCCCCTGTAGCATTGAAACGAATATAAAATTTCTTACCGGCAAGTTGAGCACTTAAATCATGAATGTATGTTTGATTGGGTATCGAACCATTGGCATTGGAATAGGAAGCAATCGTTGTCCAGTTGACTAAATCTGGTGAAAATTCCACCTTTAATTTCTCAGTACCTAATGGGGTGATAGAGCCTGCATAAGCCTCAAAATATAGATCATACCGGAGGAAAACATGATCCACATTCGTACCGTCTATTTCACAAGTAAAAAGTGGGATAGAATAAGAAGTTAGATTAGTTTGCCAATTGAAAACTGCCTTTTGGTTGATTAAAGTCCAAATATTATTACTATTTGTCAATATAGTATAAGCAAATAATTGACTTTGACTCCAATCAGAAATAACATCAAAATTTTCAGAAATAGGAATTTGTACTGTTTGAATATTTGGAGACATAAATTCATAAGCACCTATATCAATAGCACCATATAAAACCCTTGGCTGATTATCCAAATCTTTTCCATTTAGAAAATCCTGTGATAGACCAGAAGTGGTCCCAGCATTGATACAAGGAGAACCCGCTTTCAAATGCCAGTCAGCAGTAAGCAATTCCTTTTTTTGCGCATCTGTAGTAGCAGTTCCAATAAAACTTGTAGGGTGAAGATAAGCAAGGTGAATATCCGGTGAAATGCAGTTTGTTTGAATACCTTCGCTTACAGTTATACCACTTCCTGTGATTCCATTGGTACGATTGTTGGACGAAGCACAATTTTTAACGGAATAAGCATCTATCCCGCCACCATAAGTCGCTGAACAATTGGATACCGTGCAATTGGTTACAGAAGAAGCATTTATCCCGCCACCTGAAGACGCTGCTGAACAATTGGATACCGTGCAATTGATGACGTAAGAAGAAGAAGGAGAATAAGCATATATCCCGCCACCAAAAGATGCTGAACAATTGGATACCGTGCAATTGATGACGTAAGAAGAAGAATAATAATAAGAAGAAGAAGCATGTATCCCGCCACCTGAAGACGCCGCTGAACAATTGGATACCGTGCAATTGATGACGTAAGAAGAAGAATAATAATAAGAAGAAGAAGCATGTATCCCGCCACCAAAAGTCGCTGAACAATTGGATACCGTGCAATTGGATACGGAAGAAGAACCAGAAGAATAAGAATATATCCCGCCACCAAAAGTCGCTGAACAATTGGATACCGTGCAATT
>JAGPGD010000003.1:51306-88514 GCA_018056165.1 Paludibacteraceae bacterium
GGATACGGAAGAAGAACCAGAAGAATAAGAATATATCCCGCCACCTGAATCCTTCGCTGAACAATTGGATACCGTGCAATTGGATACGGAAGAAGAACCAGAAGAATAAGAATATATCCCGCCACCTGAATCCTTCGCTGAACAATTGGATACCGTGCAATTGGATACGGAAGAAGAACCAGAAGAATAAGAATATATCCCGCCACCTAAATCCGCCGCTGAACAATTGGATACCGAGCAATTGGA
Source organism: Paludibacteraceae bacterium (assembly GCA_018056165.1). Lineage (GTDB taxonomy): Bacteria > Bacteroidota > Bacteroidia > Bacteroidales > Paludibacteraceae > MVYY01. The sequence continues at coordinate 51,553 of JAGPGD010000003.1, forward strand.
TACGGAAGAAGAACCAGAAGAATAAGAATATATCCCGCCACCTGAAGAAATATTCGCGTTATCGGTATTGCCTCCGATGACCGAAAAGCCATCAATCGTACCACCTCTGTTATTGACCACTTGATAACAGTTCCCTTCGTTACCGGTTACGGTCCATTGCCAGGTGAAGCCGTCCGAATTCATCGTTTTGGTCCAAACATCGGGGACGCCGTCAATATCTCCACTTAAAACGGTCGGATTTACCAATTCACAGGAATCCACTCTACCGTTCCCGTCCAGGTCGGCTAACTGCCGTTCGGCAATGGAGCTTTCCGTTCCGGCAAAACCGCCATATAGTTTTACCCCTTCTTTTACTAAAAAAGTTCGTGAACGGACATCACGAGCAATGGTTTCGGTAGTTGGATAATAAGTCCCCTTTGCTACCCAAACTTCATCACAGGAATCAGCTTTATCTATCATTGCCTGAATGCTGCCGGAAGCATTTGCCCAGGAAGAACCATCACCTGTTCCATTCTGCTTTACGTAATAAATGTTTTTGGCAGACAGTAAACTGCATCCTAACAATAAAAGGAAAGAAAGGTAAAATTTTAGATTTTTCATGACATTCATTTTTAAAAATCAAGTAAAAAATTGATCTATATAAAAATAATTCCCTTTGATTTTTAATTGATTATTTAATTTTATACGGTAAAAAAATGTAATTTTATTTAAAGATTATAACAAGGCAAATATACAATATCTTTTAATTGATTATTTGAGTCCACTCCGAAAAGTTTCTCAAAGTTAATTAGTTTTTAAATAAATTGAGATAAAAAAGAGTAAAGTATCGTAAATTGTTCATTATGTTATTGTGTTAAGACTAGCAATCATCAGCCTATTTGGAATCGATTTTTCTCCTGTAATTTTACCTAGGAAATTTTTTCACGAAAAATAATTTATGCTTATATGTTATATTTACTCATTCTCTTTTTAAAATGTCTCAGTAACTCGGAAATATTTTATAATTTTGTATAATAATTGGTTGAATATAAAAAATATGAGTATTTTAAATTTTTTCAATAAAGATAAGAAAGAAACGCTCGAAAAGGGGTTAGAAAAAACAAGAGAAAGTGTTTTTTCAAAAATTTCGAGAGCTATTGCAGGCAAATCAAAAGTAGATGATGAAGTGCTGGATGAATTAGAAGAAGTACTAATCACTTCTGATGTGGGCGTAGAAACGACTTTGCGAATTATTGATAGGATCGAAAAAAGAGTCGCAAGAGATAAATATGTAAACACCAATGAGTTAAACACTATTTTAAAAGAAGAAATTGCTGCTTTACTTGCAGAAAATAATATTGAATCTGTGGCTGACTTTTCTGCCGATTTGCCCGTTAAACCTTATGTTATTATGGTGGTAGGCGTGAATGGAGTAGGTAAAACAACAACAATTGCTAAGTTGGCTTATCAATATATAAAAGAGGGTAAAAAAGTTTTTCTTGGAGCTGCTGATACTTTTAGAGCAGCGGCTATTGAACAACTTTCTATTTGGGGAGACCGAGTAGGTGCTCACGTAGTGAAGCAAAAAATGGGAGCAGATCCTGCATCGGTTACTTATGATACTATTGCTTCTGCCAAAGCCAATGATGCAGATGTAGTAATTATCGATACTGCTGGAAGGTTGCATAACAAAATTAATTTAATGAATGAATTAACAAAAATCCGAAATGTTATGCAAAAAGTTATGCCAGAGGCACCTCATGAAGTGTTATTGGTGCTGGATGGTTCAACTGGACAAAATGCTTTTGAACAGGCAAAGCAATTTACAAAAGCAACAGATGTCACTGCTTTGGCAATAACCAAACTGGATGGTACGGCGAAAGGTGGAGTTGTATTAGGCATTTCCGATCAATTTAAAATCCCTGTAAAATATATTGGATTGGGTGAAGGTTTAGAGGATTTGCAAGTATTTGATAAAATGGCATTTGTGGAATCATTATTCGAATAAATCTTTATCTATCAACAAATTAAATAAAGATTTTTGATTTCCAGTAAATGACTATCATGAAAAAGAAAGACACGATTGATATTATTACATTGGGTTGTTCTAAAAATTTGGTAGATTCTGAGTTTTTAATGCGTCAATTTGAAGCTTTGGGTTACCGAGTTCGTCACGATGCGGAAGTTCCCGATGGCAATATTGTGATTGTAAATACTTGTGGATTTATTGCCGACGCGAAGGAAGAAAGTATTTATACTATTTTGCAGTTTGCAAAACAGCGAAAAGAAAACAAAATTGACAAATTGTTTGTGATGGGATGTCTATCGCAACGTTATTTAAAAGAATTGCAGGAAGAAATTCCAGAAGTGGATAAATTTTATGGAAAGTTTGATTATGTGGGAATTTTAAAAGAACTTGGCGAAAATTATCAATCGCATTTGCGTCTGGAAAGAACTTTAACCACACCTGCTCATTATGCTTATGTTAAGATTGCTGAAGGTTGCAACCGAACGTGTTCATATTGTGCCATTCCTTTGATGACAGGCAAATATCAATCACGTCCGATGGAAGATATAGAAAAGGAAGTTAAAATATTGGTTTCAAAAGGAGTAAAGGAATTACAATTAATTGCTCAAGATTTGTCTGATTATGGGGAAGATCTCTACAAAACCTCTAAATTAGCAGAATTAATCGAGCGTCTTTCAGATATTCAAGGAGTGGAATGGATTCGTTTACATTATGCTTATCCTGTACGTTTCCCATTTGATGTGCTGAAAGTAATGAGAGAAAGAGATAATGTATGTAAATATTTAGATATTTCTTTCCAGCATATTAGCGATAAAATGTTGAAGTTGATGAGAAGAAATATCACAAAAAAGCAAACTTATGAATTAATTGACCGAATTAGAGAAGAAGTGCCAGGTATTCATTTGCGAACAACCTTAATGGTAGGACATCCAGGTGAAACGGAAGAAGATATTCAAGAGTTAAAGGAATTTATAAGAAAAGAAAAATTTGAACGTTTGGGAGCTTTTACTTATTCGCACGAGGAAGGAACTTTTGCTTATCAAAATTATGAAGATGAAATTTCTGAAGAAGAAAAATTGCAACGTTTAGATGAAATTATGGAATTACAGCAACAGATTTCTTTTGAATTGAATCAATTTAAAATTGGGAAAGTATTTAAAGTAATGATTGATAGGGTAGAAGGGGAATATTATGTAGGGCGCACCGAATTTGATTCACCAGAAGTGGATCCAGAAGTTTTAATTCCTATTTCAAACAAAAATATTAAAATTGGAGAATTCTCAAACGTAAAAATTATTGATGCCCTTGATTTTGATTTATACGGAACTTCTATTGTCGATTAATTTTTAATCAAAAGAATTCCTCGAGGCTTGCCTCGAGATTATTCATTTTTTAATAAACTATTATGACGCAAAAAGAACTCATAGATAAAATTGCTAAAAATATTCAACTTCCTCGTGAAGAAGTTGAAAAATTATTGTGGACTACTTCCTTCATTTTAATACGAGAACTCAGCGAAGGTAAAAATATAGAAATATCTGATTTTGGAAATTTTGAAATAAAAAAAAGAGAAGAAAAATTGTTGGTTTATCCTGTCACAAAAAAACGTGCACTCTTTCCGCCAAAATTAGAAGTTCACTTTAAGCAAAGTTATGCATTAGCAAAAAAGCTAAACAAATTTTTTAAAAATGAGTGATGCTAGATTAAATATCGAATCGTTGGTGGACTTACTTGTTGAAGAAGTTCAGACGAGTAGGAGAGAAGCAGAAGAATTTTTTAAAGCTTTTTTTGCGGCATTAGAAAGTGCTTTGTTGGATGGAGAAACGGTGACAATAAAAAATTTTGGCACTTTTCAGGTAGTACGACATGGTCCTCACAAAATTTTAAATTTTCAAAATAGAAGAGAATTTGTTATACCTCGTCGTTGTAAAGTAATTTTTACACCTGATGAAATTTTACGAGATCTTGTAAATAAGCCTTTTTCTTACCTTGAACCCGTAGAACTTGATGTTGAAGATAAAGACGAAAATTTTGTCAGCGAAGAGCCTCCTTTGGAACCTCTTAGTATTTTCGGTGAACAAGCCACTGAAATCAAGAGTCTTCTCGAGGAAATAAAAAATCTTTCTCCTTCTTCTTTGCAAAATGAAACTGTCGAAAACGTTCCCATGAAAGAAAAAAAGGAAAGTTCAGAACAAGAAAAAGAAGAGGAAAATATTCCTGAAGAAATAATCGAAGAAAAAAATGAAGAAATTTTAGTGTCTTATAATAACGAAGAACAAGAAGAAATTGTTTCTCCACCTTCAATTATAAGTAGCAAAAACGAGAAAGATAATTTTGATGAGTCATATAAAAATGAAAATTTAGAACCATTAGGAATTCCTTCGCGACCTTTTAAAGGAGATAATCTATCACATATTCCTTCGCCTCGAAAAAGAAGACATTTCTGGCTATCATTGGTTCTGTTCATTATTATTGCTGGAGGTGTAAGTTTATATTATTTTTATTCTCCTGTAAATGAATATGTTAATACTTTATTAAAAATTAAGACTGATAAGAATTTGGTTTCAAGTGGAAATAAAAATTTTATAACAGAGCAGCCATTTGTTACAAAAGATTCTCTTGGAGAAGTGAGTAAACAATCAGCGAATGAGGTAGATAGTTTGCAAATTTTATTTGATACACCCCGATATTATAGTGAATTTATTACAACTGAAAAAATTATGGAAGGCAGCAGGTTAGCTGGACTTTCAAGACGTTACTATGGCGTGCCTGTTTTTTGGGTTTATATTTATGAAGCAAATCGTGATCGAATAACTCATCCAGATAACATTCCTGTTGGCACACCCATTCGTGTACCCAAATTGGATAGCCGTTTAATTGATATTTCAAATCCCCGTTGTTTGGAAAAAGCCAAAGAACTGGAAAAACTGTATTTAGGTAAAAAATAGAAGTGAATAGCTTATTAATCGGGAATTTATAAATTAAAGTGTTCTTTGTACCTATTGTATAGATATTTAGCTTGCAAATAAGTTGAATTAGGACTCATAAAATGAGAAAATTCAAAGGTAATAGCATCTTCCATTCCGGCTTTACGTGCTGCTTCCAGTTTTAACAATAATTTTTCCCATTTTATAGGGAGAAAACGTATTGGCATATCACGATCAAAAGACTCAATGTTTGTCCAGCAGCGCATTTTATGTGCATCAGCTAATTTTTTATTCACTTCAAGATAATCTGGAAGTTCATGGTAATCCACTTGCCCATCTTGAAAAGCTAATATGTCTACTGCACCTTCGATATTGCTTAATATTTCGTTCCATTCATTTTCATGTTGTTGTATTGTTATGGGTTTATCTCCACTCATAACCTGGTCAGTTTTTATTCCATGAATATAAGGAGATAACAAGGTAGGAAGATTATTTGAAATTGCTTTTGCATGTTTCCCAATTTCAGCATATACTTTAGACATGTTTTTAGTTCGCCTACTAATTTCTTGAGAAAGATACCAACCTTTAAAGGAAGTATGATGACGATATTTTTCCCATACCTCATCTATCAGCTTTAAATTTAAATCTATTTCTTTTTGAAAAGCACCTTCGATCCAATATTTACCAGAATCATACATGCCAAAATAAAAAGCCATATTATATTTATCAGCTAAGGTCAGAAACATTTCAACTAAATCTACAGGAGGATAAAAAACATCTTCTGAGTCCAGAATAGATTTAAAGGGTGAAGCGATCCAACGACCCAGACCTGCACGAATCAATACTACTGTGTGGATTCCAATTGCTTTCATTGCTTGAAAATCTTTGTCCCATTCTTTTACTCCCCAATTTTGATGAGGTATATCCCAGCTTATTTCATCAAGGAAAGTAGCGTGGATTGGCATTCCTTTAAAAATTTCTGGGGTTTTAAACATTTCATTGGATAGTTTTTTTAAGGGTGGAGATTTTTTCTGTGGGAATAATGGTTTTTTTGTAATTTCTGACTTAACGTGAGCGTTGAGAGTTTGAGCTGTTAATAATCCTACAGAACCAATAGCTATATTTTTTATAAAATTTCTTCTATCAATTTTTTTAGTTTTCATACCTTTATTTCAATTTTTATACTAAAGGTTATTTTCGTAAATGTTTGTTGAAATAAATTTTTTATTTCGTTTTTGTATTTTTTAACCAAAAACGTTCAATGTCTTCCAATGATTTTCCTGCTGTTTCGGGCATTAGTTTCCAAACGATGAGCATGTATGGTATGCACATTGCTGCGAAAAGGAAGAAAGTTCCTGATGGGGTCAAGGTTTCTAACATCCATGGAGTAAGTTGTCCGATAAGATAGGTGCCAATCCATAACGAAAGAGTTGCAATAGACATAGCCAATCCCCTAATGCGAGTGGGATACATTTCAGAGAGAAAAACAAAAATAACCGCACTAATAGATCCAGCACAAAAAAATATATAAGCAAGGAAGCATATTAACAAAAAAATACTTGTTAATCCCCAAACATTAGCAAAGGAAAAATAAAGTCCAATTAGTATAAGAGAAATAATCATGCCACTTACACCAACATACACTAGTTTTTTTCGTCCAATTTTATCAATAATAAGTAATGCCAATATAGTAGTGAGCATGTTAACCGTTCCTATTAATGTCTGATAAAAGAGTGAATCGCCTCGTGATAAGCCACTTGATTCGAAAATAGAAGGTCCATAGTATAAAACTGCATTTACGCCCATAAATTGACCCAATATAGCAATAGCACAACCGATAAGCACAGCTTTTCTAAAACCTGGCTGCATGAGTACTTTCCAATCAGAAGATTTTTCTGCTTGTAATTGAAGTACTTTTTCTGTTTCGGTAATTTGAAAAATTACTTCTTCTTTTGTTGTGAAGATTTTTGAGAATATATTAGCAGCTTTTTCTTTTTGTTGTTTTACGATGAGCCATCGTGGACTTTCAGGAATAAAAAATATGACAATGAAAAATAATAAAGCCGGCAATGTTTCTGCTCCTAACATACCACGCCATGCTTCGGTCCCGAAAATTTTTTGCATCATAGGATTGGCTGAATGATAATTTACTGATAAATTTAATAGATAGTAATTCATCAGATATGCGGCAAGAAATCCAATAGTGACAGCTAATTGATATAAGGATACGAGTCTGCCTCTGTGTGATGCTGGAGAGATTTCGGAAATATAAAGCGGGCATACCACAGAAACGATTCCTATACCTGCTCCTCCTACCATTCGCCAGATGACAAGTTCTGTTAAACTATTGGATAAGGCACAGCCAATTCCACAGGAAGTAAATAAAATAGCCGATAAAAACATAGTAAGTTTTCTTCCAAATTTATCGCTCAGCCTTCCAGCAAAAATTACGCCTATAATTGATCCAACCAATGCGCTGCCAACATACCAACCACTTTGCATAGTGGTGAGTTGAAATTGAAGAGACACTTGTGAAATAGTTCCTGAAATAACAGCCGTATCGTACCCAAAAAGAAGTCCTCCTAAAGCAGCTACCAATGATAAAAAAGCCACATACCCCATTTGAATAGTTTTATTTTCCATAAAAATTATAAATTAAAATATTCTTTATAGCGATGATACAGATGACCTGCTTGATGATAAGCTGATTGCGGACTCATAAAATGAGAAAATTCAAAGGTGATGGCTTTGTCATAATTTGCCCGCTTGGCAGCTTCGAGTTTTAAGCGAAGTTTATCAAATTTGATAGGAAGAAATTTAATTGGCATATCTCTGTCAAATGTTTCAGCATTGGTCCAACATTTCATCCCATATTTGTCAGCAAGCTTTTTATTTACAGTAAAGAAAGCGTCCAATTCATCATAATCAATATGACCATCTTGAAAAGCGCAGGCATCAACTACATCATGAATACCGGCAAAAATTTCGTCCCATTCTTTTTCATGTTGTTGCACCGAAATGGCTTCTTCTTTTGTCAACGCAGTGCTACTTGCAGCAACTGCTTTCTTGCCTTCTATCCATGGAGAAATAAAAGTAGGAAGTCCGTCAGAAACATCTTTACATTGTTTTCCCATAGCATGAAAAGCACCGATAGCTCCTTTTGTTGCTCTGCTTATTTCTCCACTAATGTACCAACCCTGAAAACTTTTATATTTTTCACCGTAATTTTTCCATACTTCATCAATAACGTATTTGTTATCTTCAATTTCGTACGACATGTCGCCTGTTTCCCAATAATGCCCTGAGTCATAGAGACCAAAATAAAATTTCATACCATATTTTTCTGCCAATCTCAGAAACATATCCAGTAAATCAACAGAGGGCATATAACATCCTTTGCTTAGTAAGTATTTTGAAGGGTAAGTAATAAATTTTTTATAACCACTACGAATCATTATAACAGTATCTATCCCAATTGCTTTCATATATTGAAAATCCAGGTCCCATTCTGCTTCACCCCAATTCTGGTGAGGTATGTCATGCGAAATTTCGTCAAGAAAAGTTCCTGTGATTTTTAAGCCATTTTCTTTTGGTACGATGAGCTTGCTTTTTAATGATTCATTTTTCTTAATATTGACGATAGGTCTATTTTTGGGGTAGACTTCTTTCTCTAACTTTGATACCTGTTGATTGGAACCTATAGCTTGCACTTGGGATAAAGCAATAGTAGAAGCACTGGCAACAGCAGCTTTTTTTAAGAAATCTCTTCTTGAAGTTTTTTTCATGGTTAAAATATATTAGCAGTTAATTTTTAAAGTTTCCATAAATATCTACTTTTTTCTTGTTAAATGGATCCAATAATCGATCTATTAACACAGCCATTTCTCCTCTGGTAATTTGTTTATTTATATCAAAAGGAGAAAAGTGATATTTTGAATAAATTTGTTTTGAAGCTTTTTCAATTCCATTTTTAATGATGATATTTTCTTTTTGAGCGATATTATCAATTATTTGTAATGCATTTTTTAAAATGACAGGAGAACTGATAGAATTAATTTCAATATCAGGATAGACTTCTTTTAAACCTTCCAGTTCTGAATATAATAAAATGTCGTTTGCTCTAAACCATGTTTCATTAGCCCAACCCTTACTTTTCCCTTCTCCTTTAAGAATGCCAGTAGCACCGATTCGTTGTAAAGGTAAAAATAAAGAGTCGTTTTTTTCTACATCTAAATAAGGCATAAGATATCCACCATAATTTAATATTGTGTTTTGCACATCACGAACTTCAACCTCATTTATTTTTTTGTTTTGTTTTACGGCAAGTGCCGCTAAAGCTCCTGCTGCTTGCCCTATTTGTAAAACTACTGGTTGCAAACGGGTAGTACCATTTACTATATTGGAGACAGAAATAGATTTTTCAGCTACAATTAGTCCTTGTATGTCTTTGGGAATTAATGTCCCGAGTGGTAATCCATAAGAAGGGATAGGATAAAAACTTAAATCTGGAAGTGGTACTTGACCGTTATATCTATTATGATGATGATCAATTGGATAATCACCAACAGCAATGTTTGTTCTGTATAATTTATATTTTTGAGAATAAGGTTCTCTGATATAATTTTCTGTAAAACGAATTAAACCATGTATTCTTCTGGATTCGCGATGATAAGGTATAAAAGGCAATAAATCTTCTGTAGGATATTCATCATCTGCCAATCCTAAATTATTGAATCCCAACTCTTTTTGCATAAAGTAAATGAATCCCATTGTTATGTTTTTTGCCTTTTTTAGTGCTTCTATTCTTTCTTCGGTAGACATTTCTATAATGTTAAGGTAACAATCATTGCCATCCATAGGCCAATTAATCATATACTTATCATTAGGCAATTTACCATAAGTAATCATAGTTTGTGCAGACCAGGGTTGTGGTGGGTTTGAACAAAATTTATTAATACAACAGCATAAATAAAGAGTGGAATCATAGTCAATTGGCTTTTCAATAGTGACATCTCGCCCATAATCTTTTAAAGTGGCTACATAAGTTAAATCCTGAATGATGTCATTGGCTTCTTCTGGTGCTCCAGGTTCACCTGTTACTTTTTTGCTTTCCATTCCTATATCATAGCCTGCGCCACATAGTTTAGCAACATCCCCTAATTCTGTGGCATCAATAATGATTTTAGCAGAAAAAGAAAGAATACCATTTGGCGTATTTACTTCTGCCAACCATTTATTATTCTTCTTTTTTAAGGAAGAAAGTGTAGCGTTATAATATGTTTTTAAATTTTTTTCTTTAGCAGCTATATTTTTAAAAATTTTATCACCTACAGAGGGTTCAAATAAAACATTGCTTACCCATCCTGTTTTTAATGCTTCAGGAGTTCCATAGTAGTTTGTTAAAGAATCTTTAAATTCTCCCCACATCCCACTTGGTAATTTATAATTGCCATCTACGGCACTTACTCCAGCAGCAGTTAACATTCCTCCTAGCCACGTAGATTCTTCAATGATTACTGTTTTAGCATTTAATCTTGAAGATTGAATGCCGGCGCTAATTCCACTTGTTCCTCCTCCAATAATTAATACATCAGTTTTGATAACATTATCTTTGATGCAAGAAGATGAACTAAAAAGAAATGCCGCACTCATAAAAAAGTAAAATATAGAATTTTTATTTGTTTTCATAAGAAAAAGATTTTAAAGATGTTAAAATATCTATTTTTTTATTGTCTCTAAAGGATTGCTTTCTAACATGCCATTTTGGACGTCGTTCCATAGATTTTTTTCTATAATGTGAGAAATATCGAAAATCATGACTCCATCAGATTCTTGTAAATTCATGATGATAGAACGAGTTAAATCTTTACGTTGATTATAAAATTGACTTGCCAAAATTCCTCCATAAAAAGGATATCCGTCTAAAATTTTTTTTAAATTTTTGCAAGAACCTTCTACACAATACCATGTCCCTTGTTGAAATTTGAAATCTGTTTCATTTTTTATCATCGGGTGATTTTTTAAATAATCTTCAATTGAAATGGTAGAATAATAGTTTCCAACGGTGAACAAATCCAATAATTCTCTAAAACCGAAATTTTTATACTCAGAAGTTGCCCATTTGTATTCTTTGCTAGGATCATAATTTTTACTTGCAAAGTTGACCCCTACTTCATAATAGGAAGGATACCATGCGCCTGTATAAACTCCAAAAGAAATATTTTTATTTACTGATTTTACTTTTTCTTTAGCTAAAGACATAAAATCATAAATATTTTTGGCTCTCCATTCTATCCACTTTAAAAAATGTTCACCTTCTTTTGGATAAAAATTACCCTTTGAGTCTTTTTGCCATTCATAAATATCATTAGGAAAATTTTCTATTTTTTGTTCTATGTATTCTTCAAATTTTAAACGAGAATAGTTTGAAAAATCTGCCATAATACCATCATATCTTGCTCTATCGAGAATAATACCATCAATAGCTGGATATTTTGATATAAATTCTGTAAAAATATTTAAAATATATTCTTGATAGTCAGGTAAAATCGGATTAATCATGGCAGAGTATTTATTTTTTAACTCCGTAATAGGGAGGATTCCTTTATCAGGAGTATAAACTACAGAAGCCCAGTCAGGGTGAGTAGTATAAATAATGCCACGATCATAAAAATTGTGTCCTCCTACAAAAACATTAAAAGAAGCATGTATTTGTAGTCCTAATTGATGAGCTTTTGTTATAAAATACCCCACAAAGTCAAAATCTGGTCTATGAAAGCCATTCCATTCTGTCATTTGTGGTGCATATTGACTTTTGTAGAGGACTTCACCACAAATAGGACGTACATCTAAAATGGCGTGAGTAAATCCTAACTTTTTTATTTTGTCAAGATAATAATCAATAGAATCAGGATAACTTAAACGTTTAAAGTTAGCTGTCGCATCAAACCACATTAGTGCGGGTTTCTTGTTATAATTTTTTTCAGCAGCGGTTGATATAGGAAAAATAAATAAAAAAGAAAGAATTAAAGAGATTAAAATTTTTTTCATGGTTATTTATTTTAGCAATTTATTATTGATCAAATTATTCTACTCCTCCACCATAAATGTCGATTTGTTCTCCACCTTTTGAAGATAATTCTTGAGTAGTATAAATATTGAAAAAGTTAGATGCTGGGCACCGCATATCAATTTGACGTTTTGGATTAAAAGGAATACAAACAATTTTTCCTTCTACATTTCGATATAAATAAGTTTCTAACCATTTTGCACCAATTACTTTTGTATTTGTTGGTTGTACAGGTTTACCTTCGTTCCCTACTTGATCGATAGCATTTACTCGTTTATATTCTCCTTTCCCATGTAGAGTGTATCCATTGCAGTTAATATCTGTTTGGAATTTTTTCCCTTTTCCTTCTACTATAAATCTTAAAGTTTTATCATTAATGATTTGAATAGACATAAATACAGTATCGCCTGGATAAAAATAATGTTTTTCTTGGACAGGTGCGTTTCCATATCCAGATTCTTGCCCACTTGAAGCGTGTGATGCCCATCTATAAAAAGGCCGAAAGGCTCTTCTGTCTGCACTTATACCTCCAGTTTCCGTCATTATTACTTCCCAAGTTAATCCAATATCTGTTTCTTGCCCATCGGCTCTTCCTCCTAAATATACAGAAGGGTTATCTAAATATTGTGCTGGCTTATTTGGATTGATTCGTTGAGGATCGAAAGAAATGGTTGGTAAAACTACTGTTCCGCATATTCCTAACCAATAGTCGTTACTAGATAATATTTTTCTGTAATATGCACCAGCAAAGCAATTGGGTGTAGCACCTGGCGGGATTTCATTTGGTAAAAAATTTTGGAAATCAGTATTTTCTTCTGTTGGATTTTCGGTATTATCATTAGGTTCTTGAATCATATCATTTTGAGATGGAAACATATCAGGGGTAATGGTTATTCCATTTTCATTATTGTTACAGCTAAACAACAAAATAGCTATACTCAAAATATAAAAAAAATTATGTAATGTTTTTTTTGCCATGAATCTGTAGGTGTTATAAATAATTCATTTTTTTAAATAATCAGTCCAAATAATATAAGCTTCTGGTTGAAGATGGATGCCATCTTTGGTTAAATTTGCTTTTAATTGTCCTTTTTCGTCAGAAAGCAAAGAAGCAATGTCGATATAGGGAATATTTTTTTCTTCACACAATTTTTTAAGTTGACTATTAAGCTGGATAATGGTAGAATTTTTATCTTTTAATTCATTATAAGCAAGAGAAGTATCATTTACAGGTAGAACACTTTGAATATACAATTGTGTTTGAGGAGAAATAGCTTGTGCTATTTCAATTATCTTTTTAAAATTTAAAATTATTTCTGTTATATCCCGTCCTGCAGTAATATCGTTTATTCCAGCCATTAAAAAAATTTTTTTAGGTTTTGTTTGTAAGATTTCAGGCAAACGATGTAAAATTCCATAAGTGTTATCACCTCCAATGCCTCTGTTGACAATGTCTTCATTTTTTAATAAAATAGACCACCATCCTTGCTCTGTGATACTATTACCCAGAAATACTATACTATTGGCTCTTGTTTTTTCCTGACGATGAGCTTTTAAACGGCTCATATAATAAGGAGTTTCAAATAATTTATTAGTAACAAATTTATTTTCATTAACATAAGGTTTTAATATATCAATCCACATTTTATATCCTTCACCCATCAAATGAAGTCCGTCATTTGTAAATTCTGCTTTTAATTGTTCTTTGTCATTACAAAATGCTGGGGAAAGGTCAATATAAGTTAGATTTTTTTCTTGACAAAGTTCTTTTAATTTTTTATTTAAGAAGAGAATATGTTTTTCTTTGTTTTGAAGTCGTGGATAATTTTTAAAATCATTGTTAATGGGTAAAATGCTTTGGATGTATAGTTGAGAGGTTGGACTTTTTTCTTGTATTTCCTCAATGATTTTTTGATAATTATACAAAATAATTGAGTCAGGATTATTTTTTGATATATCATTTATTCCTATTAAAAGAAAAATTTTTGAAGGCCGAGCAACTAATATATCATTTAAACGTGCTAAAACTCCCAAAGTAATATCACCTGATATTCCTCTGTTTTTTATCTTCGAATTTTGAAAAAACTCAGGCCATTCTCCACAATCAGTAATGCTGTTTCCTAAAAAAATAATTTCATTATTTTCATGTGGAAGTATTTTGAAAATAGATCTTTTTTGTTCATAGTAAAGTGTTTGGTAATTGTTTTTTTCTAAAATATCCGAAATTATATCTGGGCAATTGGTAGTAATAGCACTTACTTTATTGTTTACTCGAACGAATAAGGCTATTTTAGGATCATCCACTGTCCATGTCCATAAATCTAAACCAGTTTCTTTCGCTTTTTGTACTAAATTTTCGGTCAATATTTTATAATATACATCTAAACCGTCAAGATTGTATTTTTTACAAATTTCAATTAATTCATCTTCTTTATTTTTTTTGCTACTTAAATAATAGCATTTTAAATGTGGTAGTTGTTTTTTAGCTTCGATTAACATAGGGAGATGAAACGAAATAATAACAGCATCGTTTTCTTTTCCTGAGCTTTTCAATAGAGAACTTAAATTTGAAATGATTGTTTTTGCATCTTTTTCATTTTCGTTTTTGATTTCGATAACTACTTTTTTGCCTTCAGGAGTGATGTCAAGTACTTCTTGTAAAAAAGGAATTTGTTCGCCGTTTTTTAGTCGTAAATTACGTAATTCTTTTGCTGTAGAAGTAGAAATGTTTAAGTTTTTGTTGGCTGTTCGTCCAGTCATTTGATCATGCATCACTATTAAGGAATCATCTTTAGATTTCCATATATCTAATTCGATAGCATCGGCATTTAATTCAAAAGCTTTTTTAAAGGAAGCCATACTATTTTCAAGTTCGTAAGCAGAAGCACCTCGATGAGCAACAATGCTTATTTGAGAAGTAAGGGGAAAAGAAAGAAAAACAAAGGTTAGTAGAAAGCTTAAAAAAATTGGTTTTAATTTCATTTTTTGTTGATTTAAAAATTATTTTATTCTTTGTTTAAAGCTTTGTTAATTCCAGCTTTTACATTTTCCCACTGATCGTACATAATCAAGTAAATAATGTCGAAAAACATCAATCCATTCGATTCTGTTAGACAAATGTAAACAGCTTTTTCACAATCTTGAGGGGCATTGTAAAAATTTAAACCATACAAACCACCACATACTAATACATCTCCCTTTGTCACTTCTTGAGCCAGTTGAAGTGCACCTTGCACTGTCCATTCACCTGAACCGTAAAGGGTTTTACTATAAGCTCCTGTCATATAAAAATCTAACAAATCAGCAATTCCATAATTTTTATAATTTGGGGTCGCCCATTTATATTTTTGAGAAGGGTCGTATTTTGGACTTGCCCAATTTACTCCTTCGTTGTAATAACTTGAGTACCACGATCCTGTATAAATACCAAATTGAATATTTTTATTAATGGTTTTGATGGTGTTTCTTGCTCTTTCAACAAAATCATGAATTATCTTCGCACGAAATTCAAGCCATAATTTAAAATAGATGCCCTCAATTTGATTATACGTTCCATCAGCATTAGGAGTTGAATCCCATTTAAAAATGTCATCAGGATAGTTTGTTAATTTTTTCCCAATGTAAGTTTCAAATTTTTCTCGTGTAAGATTGCTAAAATCACTTTCAATACTATTAAAACGACAACGGTCAAGCACTATGCCATCCAACGATGGATAATTAGTTGCAAGTTCAGCAATAATGCTTAAAATGTAATTTTGAACATTTTCATTTACAGGATTAAAAAATTTAGTAGTACTATTACTATCATACATAATGTTTGTTATGCCTTGTGCTCCAGGTAAATATAAGATTGTCAACCATTCAATTTTATCAGGTTCGCGATAAACTATGCCTGTTCCTGAATTGCTGGTATTTCCTCCTACAAAAGTATTGATATTGGCATGTACCTTTAACCCTAAAGCATGTCCTTTTTCGATAAATGCAGTTAAGTAATCCCACGTAGCTGTTCGTTCTACGTCTCCAACTTTCGTAAGAGGGTCTACAATGTTACTTTGATAAAGAACATCTCCAGAGGTTCCGCGTACATCTACAATAATTTCTGTAAATCCTGTATTTTTTGCTTTTTCAAGATAAAATTGAATATTTTCTTGACTGTTAGCAAAATACTTGAAATTTGCAGAGGCATCAATCCAGAGAATTTTAGGTTTTTTTTCTACTGGTAAAAATTCATAGTTATCATTCCATTCCCATTTAGGTAAAGGGTGTTCTGAATCCTTACAGGAAAAAAATTGAATTATCAAAAACAAAATTAAACAAAAACAAAAATGTTTCTTCATAAAATTACATGATGTTACAAAGATAAATTAACATATCTCGTTTTAAAAAAACGAGATATGTTAATTACAATCGATTTATTCGCCAAAAATGTTATCTACATCAATACAATCAAATTCATAAGCACCTACACCAAAATTAGTAATAAGTAAATACATAATCATTTTATAACCATCATCAGAAACTTTAATTGCCACATCACCAGTTGCATTTGTATTACCAGTTACTACATTCGGAGGAGAACTAAACACTAATAAACGTGGATCTTTAGGTGCTAATGAAAGATTTGTTGGAATAGTTACATCATACAAATGACAATTATTACCACCTCCATAAAGAGCTACAATAGTTTGAGCAAGATAATGAGCTCCATTAAAAATTGCATAATCCAATGACTGTGGAACGAAATTAGAATCGTAACCTGCTCCTATAAGATCATAAAGTGCTAATACACTTCCATCAGCATTAACAGCCCCAAAGCTACTTGGGTAACCGCTAATAAATAAAATTGAGGGATAAGTAGCTGAGCGAGCTATGGCATCGCTTTGGAATGTCCAATTGTTTTCAAAAGCAACTGAGATAGAACGTGTGGGACCTCCATCAGGAGCAGATTGAATACTTCCATTTTTAACTTCCCAAATATGCACTATTTTTGATTCCATTTGAGTAACTGTAATTAAGGCATCACCATCAAGGTTACCTCTAACAGACATTTTTCTTCCCATAGCTATTCCACCGGTAGGCCAATCTATTAATAAAACTGGATTTGCATCATTTACGTTGTTAAATTTATATACTTTGAAGTTTGGTCCTGCATTGGGTACTAAATTGCAAATAAGAATATGTCCTACTGAATCACTTGTGGCAAAGAAATTTGTTAAAGAGCCCTTAATAGGACCTAATTGCATTCTTCCTTTTGGTTCTCCGGAAAAACGATCCACATAAACATTATCTTGATTGCGGGTATTAATTACCAAATAATTCCCACTGACAGCGATAGCAGTTGAATAATGGTCAGCAGGAGGTAACCCCATTTCTCCTAAACTTTTAAACCATAGTTGCCGCGCACTTGCTGGACGAATGCCATAAGCTACCTTTTGTGGCGTGAAGGGACTCACTGTATAAGTTCGTTGAGTTCCATCAAAGGCTGTGACAGTGTAAATTACTGGTTCATTGAAATTTTGTGCTATAGAAGTATCGGGAGAAATGGTAGCGTGATATGAAATAGTTATTTTTGGTTTTTGATTTGATAAATCCATTCCTCCACTTACAATACCGATAAAATTTTGTTCTTCTAAAATAAAACCTTTTAATCCCACAGAAGGTAATTCAAAGTCTTTTATCATCGCTTCTGAACTTTTCTTACGAACTCCTGTGATGTAAATAGTAATTTTCCTACCACTTGGAGAAGTAACTGTATACGGTGTTACTTTTGTTAAATCAATAATATCAAAAGGCGGTGATACGTAAACATTATTTGGCAAGCTCGCTTTTATTTTCATTTTATCAATGCTTGTCTCATTAGTGCTTTCTGGTGGATAAAACCAAGGAACAATAATTTTTACTGTATCACCATCATGAAATGGATACTTATTTATTGTAGTATCAATAGTAAACTCTCCGGTTCCATCCATAAAGGTACATACCAATTGCATAATGCCCGAATTACTTTCTGTATCTATTCTTTGAATTTCTTCGGGCTCCTCACATGAATGAAAAAGACACATCAAGGTGAGGCTTGTAATAAATAAAAATATGTATTTTTTCATAATTTAAGTTTTTTACCATTCTCCAATTTGACTAATTGCTAAATTATTTGCTATTTCATTTGATGGGATAGGAAGTATATACAATTTTTCAGGGAATTGCCTGTTACGATCGTCACATTCCACATACTTATAGATAAATTGATTACCTGTTTTTTCTATCCGTAAACCATGAAAACGTACTCCCGTTAAAACTTGATGAGCAATTCTCCAGCGACGTAAATCCCAATAATATTTGCCTTCAAAAGCCAATTCTATTTTTCGTTCATGCCTAATGGCTTCTATAAGCTCATTTCCTGTTTTTGCAGTGTAAGGTAGTCCAACTCGGTTTCTTATCTGAACAAGATCTTGATTTGCTAAATTACTTTCCCCTAACATGGCACAAGCTTCTGCATGATTTAAATATACTTCAGCTAAACGAATTTCAATCCATGGTTGCGTACTTCTAATATTAACTAAATCGGTATTTGTTTCATCAAGCCATTTTTTGAGGTAATATCCTGTGGTGGTTTTCCCTTTGGGATATTGTTCGTCTCCGTATTGTATAAAGCCATCTCTACCTCCTACATAAGGCTCAATAGTTCTTCCTTTCCAACTGGCACCATTATACAAGATGGAAGCATGGAATCGAGGTTCTAGTTGTGCATAAGGAGGTGTCTCGTTAGTACCATTAGGATCATGCCAATTATTCCAATTTGGTTTTCCACCTGTAGCTAATTCGTATTCTTCTACCATTTCTTGTGTAGGAGTAGCTTTCCCACCCATTTCAGCTTCATCGCCGCCAGGTGCATATTGTCGGTCAAAGTTATGAGAAGGATTAGGTAAAGCATAATTAAATTCTAAAATAGATTCTTTATTTCCGGTTTTCATATAAGATGTAAATGCATCTTTATAAGTAGGAGCTAATTCATAAATATTTAAAGCAAAAACTGAATCAGCAGCTGCTTTTGCTTTTTCCCAACGTTTGGCAAACAACATTGCACGGGATTTAAAAGCAAAAGCCGCACCTTTCGTAAGTCTGCCTTTATTGTCATTATCCCACTGAACCGGTAAATACATGCTGGCAAAATCCAAATCGGTTTCAATAAAATTCCAACATTCTTCTTCCGAACTCAAAGGATTATTTTTATTGGTAGTGGGAGCATCGAGCAAAATAGCAGTTCCATGACGGATGACCAATTGATGATAAAGGTATGCCCTAAAAAAACGGGCTTGTGCTTCATATCGATTTTTTACCTCGTCGGAGAAGGCAGCATATTCTTTAAGACCTTCAATAAATTCATTGACACGCCGGATTCTGTCGTAAGCAACTCCCCATACACCTAATAAATTTTGATCGGGAGTTATTTTTGAAGGTTCAACTGCATAATCGTTTGGAGTTCCATCTCCTGCAACGTTTGAACCATACTTTAACATATCCGTTAAACCTTCTGTTAATAATCCACCGAATTGTCCATTTCCAAAATTACCATAAGTATTAACATAGGTGTAAAAACCATTTAGATATAAATCAGCATTTTTTTCACTTTGCCATACCATCTTGTCTGAATATCTATCGGTTGGCACTGGATCAAGATAATCCCAATCACTACAACTAGTTAAAAGTGCCATGAAGGATAGAATTGTTAATTTAAATATCTTCTTTTTCATATAGTGAATATTTTAAATGTCAAAAAATTAGAAAGTTAAGTTAATTCCGAAGGAATAAGTTTGTTGTTGCGGATAATAACCATTACAAACATCAGGTGCTTCAGGGTCGAGACCATTTAAACGTTTACTTGCCCAGGTATAAAGATTTGATCCTGATAAAGAAACCCTTGCAGATTTCATTCCTATAGTGTTTACAAATTTTTGTGGAAGAGAATATCCGATTTGTAAATTTTTTATTCTCAAATAAGAACCATCAACAATCCAGAAAGTAGAAGCCCAGTTATTATTCCATCTGGTTTGAGTAGATAATCGGGGAAATTTTGCATCAGGATTTTCATATGTCCAGGCATTTTCTACTAAACTTAATGGACTATTTCCATCATGATAAAAAGGACGTGTAAATTCCGTATTGTCCCAGCCTATTCCTGCGTAATTACCCATTAAAGCGATGTCGCAAAAGGCTGCCCCTGAGAACAGAATAGAAAAATCAACGTTATTCCATGATCCATGTAAATCTAAACCTCCCATTAACTCAGGTATATTACTTTTTGCAATCCACGCTCTATCTTGGTCATAAGTAATTTTGCCGTCACCATTTAAATCTTTATAACGAATATCTCCTCCTTTTGCTCCTTCACGAACAGTGGGATACATCGCAGCTTCTTCATCAGATTTAAAAAGTCCTAAGGACACAAAACCATCTTTCATACCCACTTGTAAACCATTCCTTTTTAAGTAATCAGGTATATTAGGGCTATCATCAATGTTTAAAATTCGATTTCTAGCCCAGTTTAAACTTAAACGTGCCCCGTAATTAAATTGGTTGATTTTATGTTCGTGAGTTAAAACTAAATCAAATCCTCTTGCGTCAACTTTTCCTGCATTGATGACACTTGGGAAATTTCCACCTACTGATGGAGGCCAAATGCCGGCTTGACTTCTCAAAATATCAGTGGTCAATTTATAAAACCAATCAAATTCCATTCCCAGTAAGCCATTCCACATTAACAAATCGAATCCTGCATTATAAGTGGTAGTAACTTCCCATGTATTGTTGCTTGGTACTCCGGAGGTCATTAATGCTTTTTGAGGAATATCTCCAATTACTACCAAAGGATCTTCAGAAACCCAAGCCATAGTTCTAAGATAAGCAAATTCAGGAGAAGCAGCATCATTACCTAATTGTCCTGCTGAAGCGCGTAATTTAAAATTGGTTACAAAAGGTGCTGCTTCTTTAAAAAAGTTTTCTTCAGAAATTCTCCAACCAATTGATGCTGCTGGAAACAATGACCATCGGGTTTCAGGTGAAAAACGATAAGAACCATCATATCTACCCGAAACTTCTAATAAATATTTTTGTTCATAAGCATAAGAGGCTCTAAACACTAAACCTGCTCGAGGTGAAGTTCTGCTTGACCCACTAAATTGATTTTGATCTGCAATTGATTTAGCATGATTTAGTTCGGCAAAATCATAAAAATCAAAATCTTTTACATTTACATTAAATTGCTTATATATATAATTAGATTGTTCCCACAACGCTAAAGCACTAATATCATGTTTTCCGAAAGTTTGAGCATAATTTATTTGCCCCTGGAAAGTGATTCGTGTAGCTTCAGCAAAACCTTCGTACATAGTGGCTATGTTTCCAATAGCGACAGGATACATGGTTTCATATTTTAATGAAGGGTAGGTTGGAGTAGGGCGAGAAGCCAAACTTACTTGATAAGGCGTTTTGAAAATTTTGCTATGAGTATAATCTCTGTCAAAACTACCCATTGCTCTTGCAGATAACCCTTTTAACCATGGAATTTCCCAATTTAATGCAAAGTTACTTTGAAAAACAGACATTTCACTGTCATTAAAACCAGATAAGTCTCTCGCAGCCACAGGACTTACTTGAGCACTTGCAGTCTTTGTAGCAGTAGGCAAACCATTATAAGTAAGAGGAACATAAGGATGAGCTCTGATGGTTTGTTGAATAATGCTCATATAATCATTTTTCCCTGCTCCAAAATAAGGTCTATGACGATTTTCTTTACGGGCACCGATATTGAAATTTGCAGTCAGACCTTTTACTATGTTTGCATCAATATTAGAGCGAACATTATAACGATTAAAATCAAAGTTTTTTACGTTTCCTTTTTGATCATAGTATCCTACCATCATGTAATATTTAACATCTTTTGTTCCCCCTGTTGCTGAAAGATTATGGTGTTGAGTTTGACCCGTTTGAAAAATTTCATCCACCCAATTGGTATTGCCATAAATACCGTCGGGATCGCCATTGATCATTTTGTTAACCATTTCTTCAGTAAATACCGGATCCTGTCCATCCATTTCTAATGCTTTATTCCAATAGTAAGCATATTGAGGTCCATCCATAAATTTTGGGAAAGAAGTGTTTTGATTTATTTCAAAATTACCAGAATAAGTAATTTGAGGTTTCATTTCCACCCCTTTTTTGGTGGTAACTAAAATAACTCCATTAGCTCCCTGTATTCCATATACAGCCGCCGCCGCAGCATCTTTTAATATAGAAATACTTTCAATTTCATTTGGATCTAATTGGTTAAACGAACGCGGTACTCCATCAACAATAATCATAGGAGTAGTAGCACCCGAAGTAGTTGTGATACCACGAATAACCATTGAAGCATCATCTGACCCAGGAATACCTGACGATTGGCGTGTTACCAATCCTGTCACTCGTCCTCCTAACATTTGAGAAAGATTGACAGGAGGCGCTTTTAACATTTCGGCACCCGAAATCTGAGAAATAGAACCTGTTACACTTACTTTTTTTTGTGTGCCGTATCCCACTACAACTACTTCTTGAAGAAGTTTGGGTTCTTCTATCATGGTAATTGTTAATTGTCGGCTTGTTCCTACGGGAACTTCTTGCTTTTGATAGCCAACAAACGAAAAGACCAAAACGGCTTTTTGATCAGGAACCGATAGGGAAAAATTTCCATTTATATCTGTTATTGTCCCCATACTAGTTCCTTTTATCATCACCGTTACACCCGTTAGAGGTTCATTGTTTTGATCAATGACCTTTCCTTGAATGTTTATTTGTGCACTCATTGATAAAGTACAAAGTAACATTCCTAAGAGCACGAAAACTTTTAAGTCTCGAAACTCTAATTTTGATAGATTTTTGTTTTTCATAGAATAAATTGATGTTTAATGTAAAAAATTAATTAATCACTTGTTTTTAAAGCTATTTTTTTAAATTATTTTTACCTATTTAAGCCCTCCATCTTATTTTTTTCTTCGTAGCTAAAGCAACGAGAAACATAACACAAAAAACTAAAATAAAAGCCCTTAAAACACCCAACCAATGATATCCATCAGGATAAAGCCATTGATAAGGTATAATTAAAAGAGTAAGGTTCATTAAAGGAATTACGAACCAATTGGTAGCTACGTATGCTAAAAGTGGATTACTTCCTGCTCCTGCAAAAAGTTTGACAAAATGTGATTTCTCATTTGTTTGACAAACGTAATTGAAGAAAATTAACCATAATATACTGATTCCACCTGTTATAAAAAGATAAGATGCTGTAACAGGGTCTTTTTTTATTCCTCCTTCAGCAGATTCTAAAATTAATCCAACTAAAATCATATAGGCTGCTATTTTAAAAAAGGAAAGAGAAGAAGGGGAATATTTTTTTACTAAGTAATAAAAACATGCCAGCACAATAGGTGTTGAGATATAAAGAAGTAATAACCAACGATTGTATAAAGCTACTATAAACCATATTCCTAATAAAAAAATCGAGTGAGAAATAACTTTTTCTCCTTTCTTATCTGAATAAGAAGTATTTTTTGAGTTTTCTGCTGTTAATTGCTGATAAATTATATCGCCCACTATAGTTGCTGGAATGATTAATAACATATAATGAGTCATTCTAAAAAGGAATAGCCACGACAAACCTGAAATTTGATTAAGAGCTTCATCAAAATGAGTAGTTTTGCACGTAATTTGTATAGCACCCCAGATCACTAACAGTAGCAAACGATTTAATTTATCACTTCTTGTAAAATACCAACTAAAAGCTCCAAACAAATAAACGTTTGCTAAAAGAAGAATAATAATGTTACTTCTATGTAAAGAAAATTTTAATCCATACACATAATGCAGAAGTAATAATAATGAAACGATAGCAGTCCATCCTATTATTCTCCATTTCTTTTTTTGCTGTTGATTTTCTATAATTACATAAATACTAAATAAAGAAAGAAACCCTATTATAGTGATAAGGAATAAATCATATCCTTTAATATAAATCCCTAAAAAGTGAAAATTAACAAAACTCTTTGGAATAGTAGATGTTTGAAAATGAGCAATCAGAATAGCAAATATTACCAACATAAAATAACGCTTTATAATACTTTGAGCAATATTCCAGAAATTTTTGCCAGCTTCTATTTTTTTATTTAATGCTAATGGAATGGCAACCCCCATACAAAAAATAAAAATAGGAAGAACTAAGTCAACCCAAGTAATGCCTGGTACATCAGGGTTGAAAACATGAGAAGGTGGAGGTGTTTGTCTATGATACATCCATGCAGGTAATACTCCAAAAGGGATATTACCAGAAAGAACCATCCCAAAAATAGAAATTCCTCGTAAGACATCTAAAGCGACTGCTCTTTTCATGAGACAAGTTAGTATTAGATTAAATAAGGCAAGGCAGTAATTTTTTGATGATTTGTTTAAATTTTTTAGTAATAATTTTCTCTTTTTGAAATATATTTTTATCAAAAGCACTTTTTATAAGGATTTCCTTATAAAAAGTGCTTTACAAAGTTGATTTATTCAACTATTAAACGTTTGAATACCTTTTCTCCTCTTTGAGTTTCTATTTCTAACAGATAAATACCTTTTAATTCTTTTACATTGAGATGATCAACATTATTGGCTTCTTTAAGCAATTGTCCTGAAATGCTAAATAATTTTACTTTTTTTGCGGTTTGTGAAAAATGAACTTTCTCTTTAGCTGGATTGGGATAAATATTCACTTCTATCTTTTCAGGTGGCATGGGTAATCCTGTGGTAATATCTAAACCTTCTACTTTGTATGCTCCAAATCCATTGTTTGTGGAAACGACATAAATAATAGGATTCCCTTGTTGATCATAACGAACTTCTACATCTCCTGTGCCTCCTACATTTGCATTAGCTCCTAAGCTTGGAGTACGAGCAATAATTTGGCAGGTACTAAGGTCACCCGGAGTCAAAGAAATAATTTCAGCACATTCTTTTTGTCCTCCGTAGGTAAATAATACTATATAATCTAAATTATATGTAGAACTATATCCTATGTATTTTACTGAATTTGAATACATAGAGATAGTTTGTTCTGGCTCTGACAAAACGGCCTCATTAGTGATTAAATGAATTTTTTTCCCGCCTGCTTTCCAGAATAAATCTCCATTGGGTTTAACGCCGATACCTGGACATACTGCGTTCCCATCGAGTGAAATACTTTTGACAAGAGTTCTTTCAGTTTTCCATTGACCATTTTCCATCTCTAAAACATAAATGTCAGAGGGGTTTGCTGCAGTAGCGGTATAAATTTTTGCCGTTCCTTCTGAATAGTCACCTACTACTGTAAATAAATCTCCTGTTCGACCACCTGGCGCTGCATCCGGATAATGCAATACTACTACTGGCTCAGCAGTTAAGTTATCGTACATATAAATTTTAAAGTTTGTGTTAGCCCCTAAGCTGGCAGTAATAATTTTCCCATCATCAGTTGCTCCTACATCATTTAGTGGGAAAAGTCCATCAACAATATTTGCAGTATTCAGAGCACAGATAGAATCACCTGTCGTAGCATCATATACAAAAATATTTTTACCGCTCGTTCCTTCTCTGGTAGCCACAAAAACGTATTCATTAGAGGCTCCTATACCACGTGTTTTATTTGTAGTAGTTAAGAACCATGCAGGTAAAGAACCTGAAGCTGCAGATTTTTCCCACAGAGGAGTAATGGTGGGAGTGGGCTCAGTTTGGGCTTGTAATGCTGCTATAGCGAGACAAGCACCCATTAAAAAAGTAATTTTTTTCATGATTTTTGTTTTTTAGATTGTGAATGAATAAAATTAATTAAAAAAAATGTTTATTTTATACATATAAGAAAATTATTAAGAAAATGTATTTACAAAGAAATAAAAAATTAATTATAAAGTCAATAGTTTTAAAAAAAAATTTTTATAAATAATTTGTGTACATGAAAATTTTTTTATTACATTTTTATTAAGAAAAATTTTAACATATAATCCCTTTATTTTTTTGATGAATCTGATATCTTTTCTAAGGTTTTCCAGCATTGATAAAGTCCTCTGGGTACGTGGAAACAACCTTTCCATTTTCCTCCTTTCAGGTTCAAAAGCACTTCTCCACGACGGTTAAGATAACCGAACCATTCTGGATAGAGAGGATCTTTAAAGTGTGACCATGTGTAAGCATGGATTTTTTTAAACCATTGTAAGCATTCTTTGTTTCCAGTCAATTGATATCCTTTAATCATGGCAATCAACGCTTCAATGTGAACCCACCATAACTTTTGATCATATTCTAATTGTTGGGGTGGATATCCTTTACGATCCATGTAGTAAAAAATACCGTCATATTTTTTATCCCAGCCATAATTAACCATTTTAAGTGCTATTTCTACAGCTTTTTCGATGATTTGGGGACGATTTAACCGTTCACCGACATCCATAAGAAACCACATGGCTTCTAAAGCATGACCGGGGTTTACCAATCTGCCATCAAATGAGTCTGATAATTCATTAGTTAACGTTACATTTTCGACTACAATTCCTAATTCTGGTCGATAAAATACTTCTAAAATTTCATGAGTAATATTTTCAAGAGTTTGTAATAGGAATTTTTCATCCAATAAGTGCTCTATTTCCAGGGCAAGATTAGAAAGAATCATTGGAAGAGCGAAGTTTTTTAAATCTCGAGTTCCGGGATGAACTTTATTCCATTTCCCTTTTGGATTCTCTTTTTTTGATAATATTTTATCGAAAGTAGCTTTTGCAATTTGCTCGTATTCTTGATTGCCAGTAGCCAAACTTAATTGACCGAAAGCCATAGCAGCAAAAGTATAAGAGAATATATTATAAGGTTCAATTAAAGGTTTTCCTTCCCGTGTTAATGAAAAATACCAATTAAATTCGCCATCATGACCATATTTTTTTAAAAACTCAGCTCCTTGGATAGCACAGTCGAGCCATTCTTGTTTCTTTTCAACTTTATTATATAAAGTGGAAAACATCCAAACTTCTCTTCCTTGCAACCAAATAAATTTATCGGTATCGAAAATATTGCCTTGTCCATCAAAACAAGTGAAATAACCACCAAATTCTTTGTCTTGCGACTTATTAAGCCAAAATGGAATAACATTATTTAGTAATTCATTCTGGTATTGCTTCGCTAATTTACTAAAATTCATCATTTTATTTGATTTTAAATTATTTATTATAATAAAATTGAAATTTTAAATTTCTTTTTTGAGAATAATCTTTTCTTACCTTTTATTTTTATAATTTACTTTTCTTGAGAATACAGAAAAATTTCAAATGTAAGTTTTATTTTAATGAAATAATGTTCTAAAAAATAATTATTGAATTTCGCTTCAAATATAAAATATATTTAATAATAATCCAAATAAAAATAAAAATATTTTATAAATATTTTTTGAAAAATATTTTATAATAAAAACAAAGAAAGATTTTTGAATTTTATTATTAAAAAAATTATTTGTTAATAGAAGATTTCAAAAAAAGAATTAAATTTGTAAATGCATAAAAATTCTTTTTTTAAAAAGAAAGAAGCAGTTCAATTTGCGAATAAATAAGTTTTTTAATTGTGACTTTTTAAGAAAAACTAAATGTGAAAAATTAATAACTAAAGTTTCGCAGTTCAGAAAGTGATGAAAATAAAGGGAAAAGAAGAGAAAAAAGAGTAAAAAAAGTAGCATATTTTGTCTAATATGTCATTAAAAATGAGTATATTAGCTGTGTAATTACAAAACAGAAAAATATGCTACCAGACAAAGTTAGAAAAAAGATTTCTGAAATTGAAACAGATTTCAGTGAAAATAAATTAGAATGTGTAAATATTTTGAAAGGTTTCAAGGCGTTGAAACTGACAGAAAGTTTTTCAGAGTTTAAGTATTTGAAAAGGAGTGGTTACAGTTTTCAATTGGTATTGTCATCCATGATTTATGCAGTAACATTGGGCAGTAAAACGGCAGTATCTTCTCTGCCCCTGTTAAAGGAAAAAGGAATTACGATGGGTAAGGATGTATTGTATCGTTTGAAGAATAATGGGGGGATCAATTGGCGGAAGATATTATGGCAAATAGCATGTAAGTTTATCGGTATAACGAAAGGAGAGAATGAAGGAGAGCATAAGGTACGATGCCTCATATTTGATGATACCTTGCTTGAGAAGACAGGTAAAAAGATAGAAAAGATTGGGAAAGTACACGATCATGTAACAGACACTTTCAAGTTGGGATACAAGTTATTGTTAGGATTGTATTGGGATGGAAAGTCAACGATTCCATTGGATTTTTCTTTTTTAAGAGAGAAAGGAAAACGATCAGCGAAGCCCTATGGAATGAGTAGGAAGGAATTGCGCCATCAATACAGCAAAAAGCGTTTGAAGGAGTTATCAGGGAAGGAACGAGTGGAAGAATTGGATAAGAGTAAGATAGAAATGATGCTGGAGATTTTCTATCGTGCTGTATTTTATCGAATTCCCATCGATTATGTTCTGTGTGACAGTTGGTTTACCTGTCAGGCATTAATTACGGCAGTACGTTCAAAGAATGTTCACTTGATAGGCATGTACAGGATAGTAAAAGCCAAATTTCTGTATCGGGGGAAGCTGATGAATTACAAGCAGATAAACAGTTCAATTAAGGAAATAACCCGCTGTCGAAAGATGAGATTGCACTACAAGCGTGCAGATGTCTTATTGGATGGTATGCCAGTAACGTTGTTCTTTTCCCGTCAAGGTAAGAGAGGTAAATGGAAAGTATTTTTAACCACCGATACGAAGTTAAGTTTTGTGAAACTTATGGAACTCTACCAGATACGATGGTCGATAGAAGTATTTTTCAAAGAAACGAAGCAATTATTGAATCTGGGAGGATGTCAATCCAATGATTTTGATGCACAAATAGCCGATACCACTGTAAGTATGATAGCCTACATTTTGTTATCTTTTCGATATCGGTATGAGCACTATGAATCGATGGGAGAACTTTTCAGGGTAATGAATGCGGAATGTTTGCAGCAGACACTTGAGGAACGTCTTTGGGGATTATTTTTGGAGTTGCTGCGTGAAATATGCGAAGCATTGGAAAAAGATATCGATGAACTGTTCGAGTTGATCATGAATTGTCCAAAAACAGCAGAATTAGTTTCAAGGATGCTTGCTCCTCCGCTCCAGGAAGCAGTTTGACGAAAATGGAATTAATAATGTATTGATAATCAGACGGGAAATAATTAAATTGCACTTCATTATTTCCTGTCTTTCAAATCATTAAATCAAAGTGCGAAACTTTAGTTAATAATAAAGAATATGAGGTACAAACTTATCGACGAAATAGAGTTAGGTTCTAAAAATGCTCTATTAAAAATAAATATCTTACAATATTATATTAATAATGGTGAAAATAGTTTGGCTGATCTTGCCAAAGAAATGAATTTAAGTATTCCAACCGTGAGTAAACTTGTTAACGAATTAATTGAAGAAGGATATGTGATTGACTTTGGGAAACAGGAAACCAATGGTGGAAGACGTCCCAGTATTTATGGATTGAATCCTGATTCGGGTTATTTTGTTGGCGTTGATTTAAAAAGATTTCGAATCAATTTAGCTCTTATCAATTTTAAAGGGGAAATGGTTGATTCAAAACTAAGTATTCCTTTTAATTATGAAAATACGCAGGAAAGTTTTGATACCGTTTGTAAAATTATTGATGACTTTGTAAACCAACTCTCCATTCCAAAATCGAAAATTTTAAGTGTAGGCGTTAATATTTCTGGACGGGTAAATACGCAGACGGGCATGAGTTATAGTTATTACTTTTTTCAGGAAGAGCCATTGACAGAAATTTTTCAGCAGCGATTAGGTTTACACGTTACTATTGATAATGATTCTCGTGCTATGGCTTATGGAGAATTTATGAAAGGGGACGTAAAAAGTGAAAAAAATGTGTTGTTTGTCAATGTAAGTTGGGGTTTGGGACTCGGTATTATTGTGGACGGCAAACTTTATTATGGAAAATCGGGCTTCTCTGGTGAATTTGGACACATTAGTGCTTTTGATAATGAAGTGCTTTGTCACTGTGGCAAGAAAGGCTGTCTTGAAACTCAAGCTTCAGGATCGTATATTTATAGAAAATTTATAGAAAAAGTGAAGGAAGGAAATTCTTCTATCCTTGCAGGAAGAATTAAAAAAGGAGAGAGCATCACCCAGGAAGATATTTTAGAAGCTGCTTTAAATGAAGATATGTTGGCAATTGAATTAGTGGAAGAAGTAGGATATACATTAGGGAAACACATTGCTGGTTTAATTAATCTTTTTAATCCTGAATTAGTTATTATTGGAGGAGTGGTTGCTATGACTGGTGATTATTTGTTATTGCCCATCAAAAGCGCCGTAAAAAAATATTCTTTAAATCTGGTCAATAAAGATACCACCATCAAATTAAGCAAGTTAGGTGATCTTGCCGGCGTGATAGGAGCTTGTATGCTGGCACGAAGCAAAATGTTAGAATTAATTTAATCGATGTATTACGAAAACTTATTAGGTATTTATAAATTTTCTATAGAATCGCTTGGGTGAACCATTTCATAATTTTCTTCATTGCTTGGTTGCAAAAAAACATTTATCCTATTTTTTAATATTATATTACTGATAATCAAAAGAATAATTATAAAAATAAATAGTCCAACTAATAATTTATTGCTTGTTTTCATTGTTGATTATTTCTTAGTTTATTGAATAGATTGTTGCTGATTATATTCTTCATAAAGTTTTTTAATTTCTTCAAGGCTGATATCAAGCAGTTGCAAATTTTTAAAAAAAACTGGCAATTCTTTTCCAACAAATTGTTTTCGCTTGTAATCTATAATTTTTTCGATAGCATTTTTTGTAACAAAATATCCTATACCTCGTTTGTTGTAAATAATTTCATTTCCTTGCAAAAAGTCATAAGCTCGCATTATGGTGTTAGGATTCACCTCCAATAAAGCACTTAATTCTCGTACTGAGGGCAATCGTTCTTCTTCTTTCCAACGACGGAGCAAGATTTGTTCGCAAACATAATTTGCAATTTGCAGATAAATCGGCTGTGAATCAATAAATTCCATTATTTTATTTCTTTTTCTGTTAGACGAAAATAGCTAACTATCCAGCAGAAAGGAATAAGTAAATAGCCTATAATTTTCCAAACGAATATCATTCCCTTTGGGAAAATAATTTCATCCCAAGCCATTTGAAAACCGTCATACTGATTCAATGCTGAAAGTAAAGAACCCATTGTCACTTTAAAAACCGTGTATTCAATCATTCCAAATAGAATGCTTATCATCATAAGCGTTAACAGGGTTTTTGCTATTGAATTTCTTTTGAAATAGAGGGAACCAAGTGTAAAGATAGCTTGTGAAGTAGCAAAAACTCCAAAATTTTTCAGCAAATAAGTTATGTCGAAATCAAAATTTAGTTTAGAATAGGGGAAGAAAAATTGAAAAGAAAAAGGAGTACTTATTCCATATATCAGATTTCGCAGAATAGTTCCGATAAAATTTCCTATAACTGAGGTAATCATTATCATTAAAAAGAAATAAAAAGTATTCAGCAGAAATACAGTGACTAATTTTTCAACCTGAGTGGCTGGTATCATTAAATAATGTGTACCATTGGAAGAATAGGCAAAAATTTTGAAAAAACGCGTGGCATATACTATGCCAACAATAAGCGTAATCAGTTGTGCAGTTCCTTCACCTTTGAAAAACATGAAAATTAACGTCAAAATACTCCAAAGATAAATTTCATAGTTTTGATTTTCAACGAAATATCTTTTTAGAAGTAAATCAATTCTTTTGAGGCTGAATGTTTGATACATATTTTTTATTTTAATCTTATTTAAAATTGTTCGGTTGATTTGAAAAAATTTCTTTTATTCGTTGTTGGTTTTGCAAAACAGCATTAAATAAAAGTTCAATATCTAACCTGCTTTCTTCACCTGTTTTGTTTTCAACAACCTGATAAGTACCACGAAGATTTTCTTCCGCGTAAAGTACTTCCTCCTTTTCTTCTTTTTGATTGCTGACTTTGAACAAGAGTTTTTTGGTAATATTTTCAGTGAATTCATTGAAAACAATTTCGTGTCCATTCATTATAACAATACTGTCAATCAAGCTGTCTAAATCCCTTACTTGATGCGTGGAAATGATAATACAACGATTTTCTTCAATGGCCAGAGCTGCCATTTTTCTGAATTGAGCTTTTGAAGGGATATCCAATCCATTGGTGGGTTCATCAAGCAAAACAAGACTCGTATTGGCTGCCAAACCAAAAGCGATAAAGAATTTTTTCTTTTGCCCATAAGAAAGCTGGTTCATCTGTGTTTTTGCTGATTCCATTTCAAATTCAGTTAAATATTGATGAAATTGTTCCGAGCTAAAATGAGGATAAAAAGGAGCATAGACTTTTTCATAATTCTCCATGCTCAAATTAACAGGTGGCAATTCTTCTGGAAGGAAAAATATTTCCTGTAACATTTCTGGATGGCGTTTCCGTGGTTCAACATTCATTACGCTGATTTCACCTTTCAATGGAAAAACCAGTCCAGATATCATTTTCAACAAGGTACTTTTGCCTTCGCCGTTTTTCCCCAATAAACCGTGAATATGTCCAGCGAACAATGATAAATTTAAGTTCTTAAACAGGTGAGAAGAATGGCTGTAATTGAATTCCAGATTTTTAATATCAATCATAAGAATATTTTAATTGATTAGTGTATTAGTATAATAGTACACTACAAATGTAATATCAAAATTTATTATTATACAAAAATATTTAGTTAAATCTTGTTAATTTGCAAAATATTTTTGTGATTGGTTGATTATGAGCATGTAAAATTTAATAGATAACGAAAAAAAGTGAGAATAGTAGGAATAACATGTTTCATTTTTCCATACTATAATAATAATTATGGAGTGGAAATAAATTTATTGAAAGGAAAATCCGCTTTAAGATGAAAAAATCAAATTTTTCCTTGGTATAAAAATTTTACTTAAAGGCAAACCAAAATATTAAACGCATTTTTGAATGTTTTTATTCCCTCCCCCACAACAATTTTATTACACTAAAATAATTTTTTCTCTTAACATCATATAATCTGCGAAAGCTTAGGAGATTTAATTGAACGAAACAATAACTCATCATAAGGATGGCGTTTATGCAATTCCCAATTTTCTAAAGCTATTTGTTTGGAAGAGTTTGCATAGCAATATTCACACAAATGTGGACAGGTATTATACTCGCCAATGTCTTTGCTGACAATGCATCCACAAAATTTTCTTTGTCCTTTGTCTTTATTATCTTTGGTTTTTACAAAGGTTGGAGTGGGATGAAATATATCTGCTGGAATGATTTTTACGGCAAGAAAATCCATCAACTTTTTGTCCTGATAGAAAAGTTTAATGATCAAATCATCATCAATACATTTATTATGCTTTATACCATATTTTTCCAACGAAATTTGTTCGGCACATGTTGCTAATTCGAAATTCCAATTTTTATTCAAAGCTTGGACCCCTGCTGCAAATTCATTCATGGTTCGTTCGTTAAACTCTTGATAATGAATAGAACTGTTTCGCAGATTGTTTTGAACTTTTTTGTAGATTTTAATATCAGCAAAACTGAAAACCAGTTTTTGAGTATGATTTTTTAATTGATTTCCAATATTTTCTATTTTTCTCAATAATTCATCAATTCCAATCTTATCAGTTAAAATCAGGGGATCGAAGCGCCAAATCACTTTTTCTTTGCCAATTCGTTCGGATAATTGCTGAAAAGTTTCTATTCTTTGTTGGACATTGGGGACACGAGGTTCTAATTTTTCTTTGTCATAATCATTCAATGTGAATTGAAAATAATAATTAAATCCTTTTTCCTCAAAGAAATCTAAATATTTCAATAGCGGTTTTGGATTTTTTGAGCAGAACACAAAAAGTCGTGCCTTTGAGAAAGCAACATAAGAAGAAACACCATTAAAAGGATTGTTCCATTTAAGATAACCTTCATTGATCCTTTGGATTAACCAATCGGAATAAAAAGCAGGAATATCCGTAGCACGGCTGGCTGAAATGATAATGGGGGCTATCGCTTCTATCATTTCACCATGTTGGTTTGTTATTTTAACTGTATCCCACTTCATTAATTTTCAATTGATTAAAAAAAAACAAGAATAAAGATACTAAAAAACTTACTACATTTGACAAATCATGAGTAAAATATTTTCAAATTGGTTTTAACTGAGAAGGAGAATGAATTTTAACGGAGTATATAAATCTGATTATCAGTTGATTTTGATAAAATCATGAAAAAACCTCATTTTTAACAAAAAATTTTTTAGAAATTAAGAATAAATTATTATATTTGCATAAGAGAAAGCTAGCCGCATTGTTCTGAGACTGGAAAACTCATCAGTGAAATATTCATTCCGAGAAAGGTCTGGCTTTCAATGGCGGGCTGCGCCTTCGGGTATCCGTCAGCAATGGCGGACGGCAGATTACAGAGAAAGCTAACGTCTCAAATCCTATTTATAGGAGTTTTTCTCATGAAGAACAATGCGGTTTTTTTATGTCAGCCTTTCCTTTATCCTTAGTTCCAATTAGAAATATATTTAGCATATATTGACTTTATTAGATGAAAGATAAAATGCTATTTTTGGATGGGATGTTTCAATTTCAACCTTATTTGTTTTTTTATTCTTAAGAGGGTGTTCCAAAAGGGCACTTTCTTTTTAATATTAAGCAGCTCGATCAAAGGTTAAATTTTAATTTGGAGTAACTTTGTTTTTAATTTTTTGGAACAAGCGAAGAATAAGCAGCTGAATTCAAGTTGCATTAATTACTTGAATTTACGTCCATTTTTAAGTTGTGTTTATTGACTTGTTTTAAAAAGTAAAAAGGGTTTCTTTGATAATTTCGCTTACTGTCGGATGAGGAAAAACAATTTCTTGCATTTCTTTCACTGTCATTTCCTGTTCGATAGCCATGCAGGCTCCATAAATCATTTCGCTGCAAGGATTTCCCACCATATGCACGCCGATGATTTCTCCATGTTTTTCGCCTGTCAGTATTTTGCAAAGGCCATTACCTCCTTCGTTTTCGGCTACGAAACGGCCGGCAGAAGTCATGGGAAGTTTGGATACATGGTATGCAATGCCGTTAGCTTTGGCCGATTCTTCCGTTTCACCTACTCCCGCAACTTCGGGATTGGTATAAACCACACCCGGAATGGCATGATAGCGCATCCTATCGTTACCCCCCGTCAGGTTGTTCACCACCACTTCGCCTTCGCGAATCGCCGTATGAGCCAACAACGAAAATCCTGTTACATCTCCTGCGGCAAAAACACCGGGCACGTTGGTGCGCATTTTTTCGTTAACCTTAATGCCGTTTCCCTTCAGCTCCACATTCAGGGTTTCCAACCCAAAACCTTTGGTAACCGGCCGACGGCCTACACTCAGTAATATTTTTTCGCCTTCAACGGTTTGTGCTTTTCCGTCTTTTTCGAAAACAACCTTTTTCCCATCTAGCTGAATAACTTTTGCATTCAAATAAAATTCAATGCCCTTCTTGGTATAAATATCGCGCAACATGGCAGAAATTTCCCCATCCAAACCTCCGAGTATTTCGGGAAGCATTTCCACAACCGTCACTTTTGTACCCAAGCTGTTAAAAAAGGAAGCAAATTCCATCCCGATTACACCGCCTCCAATAATGACAAGCGATTGGGGTTGCTCTTTCAAATCCAAAATTTCGCGGTTGGTAACCACAATATCACCGGCTTCCGTCAATCCCGGAATAGGCGGAACGGATGCTTCCGATCCTGTGCAGATCAACAAATTGGCTCCATGATAGCTTTCACCGTTGCAGGAAACCTCAATGCCGCCTGTACCTCTTCCGCAAATCCGGGCCTCGCCTTTAACCACGGTAACTTGGTTTGCCTTCATCTTGCCTTCCACACCCAGTACCAACTTGCGGACTACTTTATTTTTCCGGCTGACGATTTTACCGTAATCGAAACGAACATGTTCCGCCATTACTCCATATTTATCGCCATGCAACGCATTTTCGTAAGTTTTAGCACTGTAAAGCATGGTTTTTGTAGGAATGCAACCTTCATTCAAACAAACACCCCCCATCGCTTTCTTTTCGAACAAAAGCACCTTAAGACCTTTATGTCCTGCGCGTTCGGCAGCCACATAGCCTGCAGGTCCTCCTCCTATAATCAATAAATCGAACATAGCATTTTATTTTAAATGATTATCCGCAAGAAGACCTATTATAAATTCTTGATCTGAAATCGGAGTTGTAGCTTACAGCAGCAACAAGCAACCTATCGAAGATGGCATCAGCAAAATAGCGTCGGTTGAATTTATAATGGATTTTCCTTTCAAAAGTGGTATATTTTATATATAACAAATTGATTATTATTTGTTTAATGTGTTTTTTAAATAATTTTTTGCTTACAGTGTAATTATTAGTTGTTTATCACATATTGAATATTATTTTATTTTTACAAACATACAAAAAAATTCAATAAAATAACTTTGTTAGAAGAAAAAAATAGTATTTTTTCTTGCGTACATTAAATTTACTGGAATATTCTTAAAAGCCGATTGGTATTGGCTTTTAGATCATTTTTTACAAAATTTGGAAGGGAAAATCCGTATAACAGAACTCGTTGAAATAGTATTGTAAATATTCCTTAGAAAGCTGATGATGTACGTCCAATAGCAACCGTTTAACATTGCCAATGGCAATATGTACCCAGGGTAATATCTTTGGCATGTCTTCGGGCTTTACAACCTGTGCATCGTGTGATTTAACATGCTCAGCCAACTTGCTGTAAAAAGTAGCATCATCGG
>JAGPGD010000021.1 GCA_018056165.1 Paludibacteraceae bacterium
ATTGAATCGATTTATTGAGGCTTTCGGTGTTAAACCCAAAACCCTAAAAAGTCGCCACCTTGTCAAAGAACTTCTGTATTTCGGCATGAAAGCTGCATAATAGCTGTTTTTTTCTAACGAACTATTGATTTAAGCAATTCTCTGAAAAAGGGGTTATCTATTTGTTTGTTTAATTTAATGATTTCAAGTGGATTCCAATTATCATAGCCACTTAATACTTTTTCAACTGTAAAATTCTGAGCTTCTTTTGAGGTCAATATTTTTGCCCATTTTACGCGTAAGTCAGTTCTGCTTCCTTCGCCGGAATTGTTGCATTCATAATACCGGGCTGTTTTCTCATTTTCCGGATTTTTCCAATTGTGCCAACCGGCAGGTGCGATTCCTTTGGGTAAGTAACAATTCATAAAAACAGTCATGGCATAAGGTCGCCAGGGTCTGCCCAAATAAACAGCGTTAACCGAATCGGCAAGTGAAACGGTGCAATTGTTGAAAATAAATCCGTACGGGATATTCTGTGGTGTGCTGGCTGCTGTAATGTAGGAATTTCGTTTGCAGTAAATCTGACATTTCTCAAACCAACAGGTAGCCGGTCCAAAAATAAAATCAGTTGTTCCTTCAATATAACAGTTTTCAAAATACTGACGTGAATTTTCGCGTCCGGCATAAACAGTATCTTGATTTCCCAAAAAACGGCAATTCAGAAAAACAATTCTGTCTCCTTCCACATGCAATGCTACTGCTTGAGCCACAGGTGCAGCAGCATTTTCTATAGTCAGATTTTCAACCAGCATATCGTTACCACAAATTTTTAACGTAAAGGTTTTAAACGTTCCCATGTTGTTGATTTTTGCATAGTCGTCAAAACTGATAATAGTTTTGTCTCTGTCTTCCCCAATCAAGCGGATGTTGCAAATATGAGTCGGAATTTCGATTTTCTCCTTGTAAAATCCGTTTTTTATGTAAATGGTAACCCAGCCATCCGGATTAAAAGCCCGAACAGAATCAATGGCTTGCTGAATGTTTCTAAAATCGCCTGTGCCTATTCTATCCACCACAATAATCTTCTCGGCATGCGACCATCCAGAAAAACCCATGAAAAAAATCAACAATATTGGAAAAAACTTTTTCATTTTTATCCACAATTTATTTATTGGACAAAGCATTGGTATATTCCGATTTGGTGATTTTTTCAACCAAACTGTTCAAATAAACTTCCAAATAAGTATAACCTTCTTCGTTTATATCGGTAGCAAATTTGTCGGGATAATTTTTTTCGAGCCATCCATCAGGAATCCCATCCTGATTGCTGTCAGGATAGGGCTGTGTAGAACGATAAACAGGCCAGCCACCCACATCATTTTGAGAATCGATAATACCGGGTCTGCCACTAATTGAACCTTTATAAGTTGCTTTTCCTTTCTGCGTTTCGCTCACAATTCTTTTATCCACAGCATCTCTTCTGAATGAAGCTCCTGCAAATTGCAATACTTTTTTGAAAGCAACCTCCACCGGCTGTTCGATAATAGGTGTACATTCAAAAGGATGGGTTGCCTTACAAAGTTGCCTGTCAACACCTTCGGCATAAGATACACATTCCCAGTTGTCTTTTTTACATTCAGGGCAACCATACACAAAATTCTTTTCAATAAAATATTGTCCATAGCCGGGAGAGACCATTTCAGGGTGACTATCCATATCCACATGCGTAATTCTGAATCTGACCGATGGTTTGGTGGCAGGTCCATATTTGAAATAATTTCCAACAATGTTGTATTTTCCGTTTTCGCCGCCATAAGAACTATTGTCGCCCCAGTCGTAAATCACATTATTTCTGAAATCGACGCGTTCTTCATCAATGGAAGTATTGTATTTCAATCCTTCCCGTCTCCAACCGTTAAATCGTGGATTGCGACTTAAGTTATGCGCAATCAGATTGTGATGAAAACTTGCATTTTTGCCACCCCAAATTCCGCCGTATCCATGTGGACCTTTTGCATGTCCGGCATTATTCAAGGATTCTGAAACAATACACCATTGCAAGGTGAAATCTTCGTTTGTGTAAAAAGAAGCACACTCATCAATGCTCCAACTCATGGAGCAATGGTCTATTATCACGTTTTTACAATCCCTTCCACCAACAGCATCGCTTTCATTGTGCAATATTTCATTCCCTAATCTAAAGCGAATAAAACGAATAATAACGTTATCAGCCGCTATAAAAACATCATGATTTTTAATACAAATTCCGTCGCCCGGTGCACTTTGTCCGGCTATTGTCAAATTGGGTTCTTTGATGGTTAATGTTTTTGTCAACGGAATGATTCCCGAAACCTTAAAAAGAATGGTTCTTGGTCCTTTTTGATTCACTGCCCAACGCAGCGTACCTTCCGAATTATCGTCGGCAAGCGAAGTTACAAAAAGCACTTTTCCTCCCCGTCCACCGGAAGCAAATACTCCGCCTCCACAAGCTCCGGGAAAAGCTGGTATTTGAGCGGAAGCAGAAATACCAACCGTAAAAAGACAACACACAAAAACCAATTTTTTAAAGATTTTCATTTTGAAAGATATTATGGTTCGACTATCAAAAGTGTCGGAACCATTGTTCCGTTTTCCATTTTAACTTTTACAATATAAATTCCTGAACTTAGCTGCTGCATGGTGAATGAAATTTCTGTTCCATTCATTTCCTTTTCTAAAATTTTTGCACCACTCAAGGTATAGAATTCAACTTTATTGATTTTTTCAGCAGCTTTGATATTCAAATTTCCCGATTTGAAAGGATTCGGATAAATGCGCAAAGAAGAATTTGCATATACTTCATTTACAGCGGTATTTGCATCCAAATATTGTCGATTTACGACTGGTGCAGCCAATTCATTCAAATAAACTTCAACATTGGTATATTGTCCGTCAAGTGTTTTTGTATTTCCATCTGAAGCATCATTTGGATTCAAGCCCTTTGCCGTTTCCCAATCGTCAGGCATGCCATCGCCATCGGTATCCGTTGGAACAGTTGCCGGATCATAAGTATATTCGGGCCAACCGCCAACATCTGCCTGAGAATCAATAAAACCACCGGTGCTTCCATTGCTTCCTTGTGTAACCGTAACGGTTCCATTCAGCACATTATCAATTATTCGTGTATCCACTGCATCACGTTTTAAACTGGCACCGGCAAAACCCGTTACGCTCAAATAAGCACTGTCGGCACGTTGCAGTCTCAGATAAGGCGGAAAATCAAAAGGAACCTCTGATTTAATCGTATCGGAATAAGTTCCAACAGGTTGAAATCCCAACCAGTTATTATCGGTAACACTGGGTGTATTGATCATAATGTTCCCGCTTAAATGAAAATGTCCCCAAACGCCTTTTGGTTGACTATTTGTTCCGTCATCAGCATTTGGACTGAAAATTCGATAATTTACGCCACTTGAAGTTTTCGTAGCTATACCTGAACGATAGTAATTGTTTATCATGTTATAATAGCCTCCTTCACCTCCATAACCGGAATTGCTTCCCCAATTGTAAATGACATTATTTGTAAAATTAACTCTTTCAGTTGATGGACTATTAGAATATCTGCTTCCACAAAAACGTGGATTCCTGCTATCGTGAAAAGCCAATAAATTATGATGAAAAGTAGCAGGTGCCCCGCCCCAAATTCCAGCATAACCATGTGTACCTTTTCCGTGAACAGATTTTCTCAGACTTTCAGCTATTACACACCATTGAAGAGTAAAGTTCTTGTTATCGTAAAAAGATGAACATTCATCAATACTCCAACTCATGGAACAATGATCGAGAATGATATTGCTTTGATTACGTCCCCAAATGGCATCCGCTCCATCCCAACTGTAAGAAGTGTTTCCTGAGGCTGCTTCATCGCCCATTCGAAATCGCATAAAACGGATAATCACATTGCTTGCCTGTACTACCACCGGATAATTTTTCAGACAAATTCCATCACCCGGCGCACTTTGGCCGGCAATGGTCAAATTACCGTTTTTTATCCTGAGTTCGGAAGCAAGCGGAATAATTCCGGCGACTTTGAACATGATAATTCTTGCACCCGACTGATTGATAGCCCAGCGCAGCGTACCCTCTGTCCCGTCATCGGTGAGTTTAGTTACATAAAGAACTCTTCCTCCGCGTCCACCAGTGGTATACATGCCGTCGCCTTCAGCACCCGGAAAAGCCGGGATTTGGGCAAATATTTTAATTATACAACTAAATAGCAATGAGGTGGTTATCCATTTTTTCATTTTAAAGCTACGATTTTGTTTTAATTTTAATTTTAATAAATAGAATATCAAACAATTAATTGGTTAAATTTTAATCATATTAAAAAATCTTTATTTATTCAGCAATACGCTTACCATTATAAAAGGGGCAACCGCTTTCGGATCATTGTCCCTGATGGGTTCGGAAATATAATATTCATAACTGCCGTCGCGATAATTTTTTTCACCCCCCAAACCGGCTACAGCACAGGCATTTTTCAACGTTAAAGTTCCATCACTGTTCTCAACAATAAATGTTTTTACAAATTGCTTGTAGGCTTTTTTACCTTTCTTAAGAAATTCTTTGGGCAAATAACCTTTTTGTGCTCCTTTTACCCATGTATAAATAAACATGGCAGAACCGCTCGATTCCACATAATTTCCCTTTTCATTGATTTTATCCGTAACCTGAAACCACATTCCTGTTTTCGGATCACGATATTTGTCGAGCGAGTAGCACAAATCAGTCAAAACTTTAATTATTTCGGGTCGTTTTGGATGATTTTCAGGTAAGAAATCCAGCACATCCACTATTGCCATTGCATACCAGCCCATGCTTCTGCTCCAGAAATTGGGTGAAGTTCCTTTCACAGGGTCAGCCCATTTTTGTTGGCGACTCTCATCCCAACCGTGATAATACAGCCCGGTGGCAGGATCATAACAATGTTTAGCAATGAGCAGAATTTGAAAAGCTACTTCGTCAAATAATGCCGGTTCATTAAACCGGTAAGCATATTCAGCCAAAAAAGGTGAAGCCATATAAATACCATCCAGCCACATTTGATGCGGATAAATCTTTTTGTGCCAAAAACCGCCTTCGCTGGTGCGAGGCTGCGTATTTATCTGGCTACGAAGCAGTTCAATTGCTTTTTTGTATTTTTCATCTTTAGTTTTTTCATATAGAGTGAAAAGAAACTTTCCCGAATTAATTCGATCCAGACTATATTCTTCAAGTTTATAGCCTTTTATTTGTCCATTTTCATCGATAATGGTATCGGCATAATTTTTGGCATACTGAAAATATTTTTCATCGCCTGTCTTTTCCCAAACTTTTAGAAAAGCCTGCAATTCAAGCCCGTGACAATAATCCCATTTCAGTTTTTTTGAAAAATCAAGCATCCAGCTTTCAGGATTACGTTTCATTTCCGAATCGGCCATTCGAACGTAATATTTTGATTCTTTTGGAGTTAAACTGAAGCACGTTAATGAAAATATTACCAGCAAATAAAGTTTTCTCATTGATAATCGGTCTTTTAAATTAAAAATGAACTTATTTTATAAAATCATTTTTTCAAAATTTTCTCAAATCCTTTGATTTTTTGAGTTGCAACTTCTTTTACAAACATTTCGGCTACCATTCGAGCTCCGGCTTCATTGAAATGAGTATTGTCATCCAATCCATTGGGATACAGACGACTAATTCCTGGCGCTATTTTATGGAAATATTTTTTTGAACCTTTTACACCTTCTTTTTGGAGCCATTCTGAAGTAAGTTTCTCCAAATCAACAAATGGAACTTGA
Source organism: Paludibacteraceae bacterium (assembly GCA_018056165.1). GTDB lineage: Bacteria > Bacteroidota > Bacteroidia > Bacteroidales > Paludibacteraceae > MVYY01. The sequence continues at coordinate 5,802 of JAGPGD010000021.1, forward strand.
TAATCTCGAGCAACACTACGTATAATATCGGGGTAAATGCCGTGTGTTGGAACAAGGCGACCTGTGCTGTCGAAATTTCTTCGGGCAACCGGAGTACAAAGAATAGGAGTCGCACCTTTCAATCTTACTTCGGCAACAAATGCCACAAAATTCAGTCTGAATTGAGCCGGATTGGTATAACGACCCGTTTTTTCGACAGATTCGTCATTGTGTCCAAATTGAATAATCACAAAATCACCTTTTTCGGTATTATTTAATAACTCTGTCCACAATCCTTCTTCAATAAACGATCTGGTACTTCTGCCATTTCTGGCATAGTTTTTCACCAAAGCCTTATCGTTGAGCAATTCGGGCAATAATTGTCCCCATCCCCGCTCAAGAAAAGGTTCTTCATAGGATTTTCCCGTCAAACTATCAAAAATTGTTTTATACAGCACCTTATCGGCCATTGTAGAATCACCAGCCATCAAAACTTTAACAGGTTTGGGTGCTGAAGCAAGAAAAAACAACATCAAAACACCAAGAATCGTAATTGCTGAGAACTTGAACTTCATTTGAGTTTAACATTTGAAATAAATATATTTTCGTTTTCCTCTCCTTTCAGTTCAATTGGTTTTTCAAGATTTTCGGGATAAGTAAAATTTTCAGCCTTAAAATTTTCTACACGTTTTAAAATAAGGGCTGGACCAGTGTTTGGCTCAATATATACATTTTTAAATATAATATCTTTTGAATTATTCAATTCTGCTCCATAAGTGGCTGTGATAATTGCATTTTCCACATGGATATTGTTGATCTTCATTTCTGGCAAGCCATTGAAAAACATAGCTTTACGAGCATTTCGTGAAACAATATTTTTTACGAAAATATTCCGAAAAATAGGCGTTTCTTCCGTTACAGGCATTGATTCAGGTTCCTTTTGATTTTCATCTCCTTCTTCCAATGCTTCGGTTGCAGATTTTCCACCGTAATATAAATCAAACAAAAATGAGTCGGTTACGATATCAAACATATATATGCCATCGATATAAATGTTTTCAACTATTCCGCCACGTCCACGTGTACTTTTAAAGCGAAGTCCTACATCCGTTCCCAAAAACTGACAGCAACTGACAGAAATATTTCTTACTCCTCCTGACATTTCACTTCCAACTACAAACCCACCATGAGCCTTAAAAACTTTGCAGTTATGAACAATTAAATTTTCGGTAGGAATGCCTCTGCGACGCCCTTCTTCGTCTTTTCCTGACTTAATACAAATAGCATCATCCCCTACATCAAAATAACTATTCACTATAATAATATTTTTACAGGATTCCACATCAATTCCGTCGCCATTTTGTGCAAAACTGGGATTGCGATCAATGATGTTATCCACAATAACATTTTCACACATACAAGGATGAATATTCCAACTTGGAGAATTTTCAAATAAAACCCCTTGAAGATATATATTTTTACATTGAATGAAACTAACCATTACAGGACGAAGAAAATCTTTAATTTCAAGCCATTCTTCTTCTGTAAGATTTTTGCGAGGTACATTCATATCACTGATTAATGATCCTTTATATGATTTTTCTGAAGGGAACCAATTAACACCATCTTTGACAACACCTCCAGAAGCTACTATTTTTTTCCAATAAGAGGTGGGTACTTTTGATTTCTTAACTGGTCTCCATGCTTCACCTGAACCATTTATGGTGCCTTCGCCAGTAATAGCGATGTTTTCAATGTTTCTCCCCGAAATGGGTGATTGACACCGTTTGGTTTCTAAGCCTTCGAAATAAGTATCAACCAAAGGATACAAATCAAAATCTTTTGAGAAAAGTATCAAGGCTCCTTTTTCTAGATGAAGATTTATGTTCGATTTTAATTCAATAGGTCCAGTAAACCATACACCTGCAGGTACAATTAATTTACCTCCACCTTTTCGGGCAAGAGCATCAATTGCCTGTTTAAAAGCTTCGGTGTTTAACGTTTTTCCATCACCTTTCCCCCCAAAGTCTTCAATTTTTACAATATTATTTTTAAAAGTTGGAGGTTGAATTTTGGGCATGTCAAATGGCAAATTTTTATAAAGATATTCGTAAGGATTTTTTGCTTCTGTTATATTAGCAACAAAAATCAAACTGATCAGTACCAAAAAGGAAGATTTAAGTCTCATTGTTTTTATAAATTAAATGTATCTGTAATAAATGATATTATTAATGCGAATCAAGAGTAGAAACCCCTTTCATCTATGTTTAAAAATTGTTTATTTTTAACAAAATAATTGTCTAAAAATTTGCCTAATTCATTGTAAATCATTATCTTAGGAGATAATTCTATAAATTATTCTAAGTATGATTTCCAAGGAAAAAGAGCTTAAATTAATTGCCATATATTTTTATATATGCGATCTATATGAAAAAGAACTTCGTTTTACTTGTCAACGATTCAGTAATAATGCCAATCCTCTATTCACTGATCAAGAAATTATGACTATTTATCTTTTCGTAGCATCTGAACAACACCATGCTCAAGTGAAAGAAATCTATTGTTTTGCCAAAGATTATCTTTTATCATGGTTTCCAAAAATTCCTTCTTATCAGGCTTTTAATGCCAGATTAAACCTCTTGTCTGAAGCATTTAAAACTTTGGTTGTAAGCTTACTCGATTCCTTTAAGCCTGATGATTGCAGCAACATTATTTCTATTGTAGATTCAATGCCCATAATTACTTGTTCAGGTAAAAATCGCATTGGTAAAGTTGCACCTGAAATTACCTCAAAAGGATACTGTTCTTCAAAAAATATGTATTACTACGGATGTAAACTTCATGCTTTGAATTTTCAGAGAAGAAAAACTATTCCTTTCCCTGAAAGCCTGATAATTACAAATGCAGCAGAAAATGATCTTTCTGTCTTTAAACTCTCTTGGGGTGATACAATTACTTTTAGACTTATCTTTGGAGATAAAATATACTCAGATAAGGTATATTTTAACCCTGTAAAAAGAACAGCTCAAATTATTGAAATGCTTACTCCCATAAAGGATGTCAAAGACCAGCCTGAGATGATTAAACAACGAGACAAGGCTTTTAATGACCTTTTTTCTTCTGCCGTTTCCAAAATCAGACAACCTATTGAAGCTTTCTTCAACTGGCTTAATGAAAAAACAAATATTCAAAGAGCGATGAAAGTCAGATCTACTGCCGGTTTACTCGTTCATATTTTTGGTAAATTAGCTGTCGCTTTCATTTATCTTATCTTTTAACTCTTGATTCGCATTATTAAATAATTATTTTTGAAGAAGCATAAAAACAGAATTATTATCTGCTTAAATGCTTCTTCAATTCCAGTTATGAAAAAATTACCATTGAATATTGGCACCAATACCTTGTTCAATTAATATGGCATTTGTAATGGTTAAATCACCATTTGCTTCATCAACAAATCCAGGATCGAGTTGTAAATGGGTTTTAGAATCATCTGTTCTCACATTAAGAGCTGTACCACTATAAACAAGATAATTGGGCGCATTGAAATAATTATTTTTATTGAAAAGTACAATATTGGTAGCCGTCTGGTTGGTATAATATCCCACTGAATTAGCCACTACATTGTTAGTAAATGTAATTTCGTTATTAGCAAATCGTACATATAATAAGCGACGTGCAGCATCATTATTTACTTTACTAAAAGTACAACGGTTGACTTTAATAATGGTCGACTTTTCAGGGAAGCTGGAAGAGGCATCATCAAGCCGGAAAAAATCACGGTCGGGAGCACAATTATAAAAAGTTGAATTTTCTAAAATGGCTTTTTCTATGCAACCTTCACGAACATCAATACAATCAGCACCTTTAGTCAAAATATTCGACACCTTACAATTTTGTAAAGTGTAAGAAGATACAGATACATTTTGAATGCCGCTAATTCCTCCCGAAATTAAAGATTTGTTGTAATTTTTTATGACACAATCTTTAAATAAGAAATTGCCGCATTTGATACCAGATACTGTTAAACGCAATACATAATCTTGAGTACTACTGCCATCAAGGATAATATCTCTTACCATCAGTGAAGCTTCAGACGAAACAGCATAGAATTGTACATGCAAAATGGGCATCTTGCTTTTTAAATAACCTCTAATACTGATACTTTTGTCTATATTAATTGTTTGCCCGCCTATACAAAATTCATTGTTCCCATCTTCTGATGCTACCAAAACAATCCTATTCCCAGAGGAAGCATTTTGTATGGCAGTTGCTAAATCATCTTCCGGACGGACAACAATGGTATTGTCAGCATCTAAATCAATCCTGGTAGTAAAAGTAACTTTGCCGCGTGTTTTGTCATCTTTCATCAATTTAGCAACATATTCTGTATCTTCGGTTAAGTCATCCACAATAGCTTCACCTGCAGCAATTTCTTCCTCTGTTATTGTGTGCTCAACAACAATTTCACCTGCCGTTAATATTATTTTTGTCGCTGTCTCCCCAGCCGTCCATTTTAATTTAACACTGTGTGCTGAAACATCATCTTCTGTAATTTCTTTCATAATTTGTTCTTCACTTGTTTTAAAATATACAGCACTCCACTTTGACTCTGTAATTCCACTTCCGACAGCCTTTATACGGACTGAATATTGTGTTGCACCAATCAAACCGCTTTTTATGGTATAAGGGATATCATCGTTGGTTACATTGGTAATGACCATAACGGGTGTTCCGGCAAAAGTTAAACTGTCATTTTCATATACTTCAATTATATAACTTTCTGCCTTAGGATTTTTTGTCCAATTAAGAACTACCTGTGTTTTGTTGATTATTTTTGCTTCTAAACCAACTGGTGAAAATAATCGATCAGTCACCAATTCTGTAATTTCTTCAGGCAATTCATCCTTACAAGAAATAACAGTAAAAGTAACGAGTAAACTCAAAAAGAAAAATATATTTCGAAATTTCGTTTTCATGTTATCGAATTTTAAAAATTTATTTAATAACCATAATCATTTGTCAACATCCCATTACTAGAATCAATAAATACTTGCCAAATGGGCCAAAATTGACGAGTATCAGGATCTCTTTGAAAAAGAGAATTAATTTTATCAACAGTTAAGGTGTTGACACCATTGCTTACAAACCAACCCTTGCTCGATTCGTAGTTTAAAGCCGCTCCTTCGGTATCTGTATGTCCATGCTCCAATCCGTATATGATAAGCGATTCACCATCATTAGCTGTTTTATAGTAAATTTTGTCGGGGAGATCATAATATTCTCCTTCACGATTAGAAAGACGAGTAAGCTTTTGTTTGGCTTCATTCATTTTTGCGGAAAGTAAATTCCAGCGAATCAAATCAGTCTTCCGCAACGATTCACCACAGAACTCAAGAGCACGTTCGTTGACAATAGCATTGAAAAAAGCTTCTTTGCTTGCAGTTACACTTGCCATGTAAGCGTCAACTTTTTCTGGATTATTTGGGAAAGCCCGTTTGCGAATTTCTCTCAAATAAGGTGCTGCTGCTTCCGGACCATCAAGTTCGTTAATTGCTTCAGCAGCCATTAAATAAATATCGGCATAACGCATGCATTGCCAATTAATTCCATCATCATTGGTCGAAGTAACCACTCTTTTCATCCATTCGTAACGCAATTTTCCAAAACACCACGAACTCAGTTTGCGTGGCACTTGTTTGCCATTTGTCCATTCATAAGGCACACAAGTTATGTTACGTCGAATATCATCCTTGTCAAAATCGTAATAAACATAGGGAAGAGGACCATTTTGTCCACCTTTAGCCTGTTGAGTATATTTATCAGTAGTGGTATGCTCAACCCCAAAAGTATATAATACACGACCACGTCCATCGGAAAATGGAATTTCATAAAGTGATTCTAAACCTGCTGTAACATTGTCCTCACAAAGGTTTCTGAAATTTTGTTCAAAAGTTCCTAATTTACAGGTTTTGCTTTCGATTATATCAATGCATTCTTGTTTAACGATTGGATAAAGGTTATCAACCGAAAGTTCAGGATCATTACTTCTGCGAATAGTTCCATCAGGACGTTGAGAATATCCAGCAGCAGCCAGACAAATTCTGGCTCTTAAACCTTTTACAAAAGCCTTGTTTACTCGTTCAGTGGTTCGTGTAACAGCCGTTTCATTAGGCCATGGGACATAATTTTCTGCCTCTGCTAAATCAGCAATTATTTGTTTATAAATTGTATCACGATCAGTTTTTGGAAGATAAAGCGTAGAAGGTGAAATAGGTTCAAAACGAGCAGGAACATCACCCCAAGCTTTAATTAAGTCGTTATAAATCATTGCTCTTAAAGTAAGAGCTTCACCTAATATTTGAGCAAGTTCTGAATTTTTCTCAACATTTCCATAAAGGCGTAAGCCCCTAATACATAGATTGGCACGCTCAATGGCTTCATACATTTTAGCCCATGCGTTATTCTCTGTATTCATTTGGGTGCTGTTAGGTGAAGGATCATATCCAGTTAATTTTGCTCTATCATCATTAACATTTTCTGATGAATTATACCATTCAATATCGGTATTAATTCCATAAAAAGGTATGTAACGGCCACGATATGAATTGGTTTCTGCCAAAGATTGATGAATGCCCATCAAAGCACCTTCAGCCAGAACAGGCGTAGAAAAAATTACCTGTTCGTCTAATGATGATTTGGTAGGAGATTCCAAGGCGTCTTCACAAGAACTCATTCCAGCTATTAAACAAATAGCAAGAAGAGGTAATATAAATATTGTCTTTTTCATTTTTATCGAATTATTACAAGGTTAAAAATTTAAATTTAAGCCAAATACTATTTGTCGACTTTTGGGGTAAGCCGAGTAATCAACAGAAGGTGTCAATTCAGTTTTACGTCGGGTTGAAACTTCAGGATCGAACCCAGAATAGTTTGTCCAGCAAAACAGATTGTAACCTGTTAAATAAAAGCGTAATTGTTGAATTTTGATTTGCTTTGTCAAATGAAGAGGTAAGGTATAACCCAAAGTCAACGTATTTAAACGTAGAAAAGAACCATCTTCTACTGCCCAATCAGAGAAAACATATCTTGCCATGTATGGCGACCACATAGTAGTGTTTGCATTCAAAGCAGCAAGTACTTCAGGGTCATTACTGATGGTTCCATCAGAAGCTAAATTGGTCCAGCGTTTCCCGTCTGCCATTAAAGATATCATGTTTCGATATTGATACTTGCTGGTAGAAGTATATTCAATTTTATTGGCATTGTACACGTCATTTCCATAATACCAATTAAAATTAGCCGAGAGATCAAAACCGTATAATCTCCCATTAATGGTAAGTCCACCAGTATGTAAAGGATTGGCATTCCCAATAATAGTATTGTCTTCGGCGGTTACGATATTGTCTCCAGTAATGTCTTTCAATTTCATCGCGCCAGGCCGAAGTTGTCCTGAACCAATTATGGAAGAACAATCAACAACTCCTTCCTTTAAAATCCATTTTTTTGACGTGGCATCATATCTATCAAAATCATTAACCTCATATCTTCCATCGGAAAGATAGCCATACATTTGCCCAACAGAACCACCTACTGCAATCCAGTAATCATTACCAATTTCAGTTGAAGCCCAACCGCTGGATTGTCCAAAATCGTTCATTATACCCAATGAGTTGATTCGATTCTTATTGAAACCAATATTGCCACTGAAGTTTAAACCAAAATTTTTCTTGTCAATGGCTATCCAATTCAGTGTAAATTCAACGCCCTTATTTTGCGTTTCTCCCATGTTTCGATACTGGGTGTCGTAACCTGTACCAGGTACTGGGAAATTAATGAGTAAATCTGATGTTGTATTATAATAACCTTCTATGGTTCCATTTAATTTGCTTTTTAACATAACAAAATCTAATCCTACGTTTCGCGTAATAGTAGTTTCCCATTTAAGATTGGGGTTTGCCATAGTTTTAGAGGGAGACCAGTAAGAAGTTACATTATTAATCCAGGAAGTTGATTTTGATTCAAAAGATTGAGTCATCTGTCCTGAGGGAATATTATTATTTCCTGCTGTTCCATAACTTAACCGAAGCTTCAAATCATCCAGCCACCATCGAGTAGATTCCATAAAAGGTTCAGAGGAAATTCTCCATGCAAGAGCCGCAGAAGGGAAGTAACCCCATTTATTGCCTTTCGAAAATTTACTTGAACCATCAGCTCTAAATGTTACACTTAATAAATAACGACTCAAATAGTCATAGTTTGCTCTTCCAAAAAAGGATAAAAGAATATCATCTGGAGAATAATAATTATCTATAGAATAGGGAAATCCTTGTGAAGTCAATCGAAAAGCATTGCTTGAAGTAAAACTTTTTGGAAAACCATGTACCGTATTTGTCAATGTCTGTTCGCTTTTAATAATATATTCTTCACCCACTAATACATCTAAATGATGATTTTGTCCTATTAATTTTTTAAAATCATAATTTACTGTATTAGTATTTCTAAAAGTATTTCTAAACAAATTTGTTAACACAGCAGCAGGGTAACCCTGATTTTCAGAGGAAGGAATATTTTTGATGTAATAAGTAGTTGTTCCATAAAAACGATTATCTTCACCCCGATAATTATTATATCCAACTTCCAGTTTTAGTTTAAAATTATCAAAAGGTTTCCACGTAACATTCCCTGCCATATTAAGATCGCTACGTTTTTGTTGGCGATCATTATCAGAAATTGCTACTAACGGGTTATATAGATTACCAATTTCTGTATCATCCTCAGAACCTGTTTCAGCAGTTAAATTTTTTACCGGGAATGGTGGATAAATCATAGCATATTTTAAACGTGAATCAGCGCTAGATACTTCCTTTTGCTCATTCATGCCACCACCACTAATTTTTGTATTAGCATAACGAGCTGAAAAATCAAGTGCAACTTTTTTTGAAGGATTATTAGTATATTTAAAACTTAAATTATCACGTTTAAAACTCGACATTTGCATGATAGCTTTATCATCAATATGATTATAGTTAAATGCAAATTTATTTTTGGAATCACCACCATTAATACTTAAATTATGATTAAAAGTAGTTCCCGTTCTTCCAAATACTAATTTTTGCCAGTCATTGGCAGGAACATTATCATATAAATCAATATCTTGATAATTGCCAAAAAACTGTTCGTAAGAACTGGCATCTCCGTCATTTTTCAATAATGCCAACTCATATTGCCATTTAACATAATCAGGAGGAGTTAATACATCTAAAGTTTTGGCAATTTTTTTAGCAGCGGTGTAAAAATTATAATTTACACTTACTTTCCCCTCTTTCCCAGATTTGGTTGTAACTATAACAACACCGTTTGCACCACGCGAACCATAAATAGCTGTGGAAGAAGCATCTTTTAAAACATCAATCGACTCAATATCATAAGGAGAAATATCATCAATTGATTCAACAGGAAACCCATCTACTATTAATAAAGGTTTATTATTACCTGTTATAGAACCCCCACCACGTACCCTAATTCTGATTTCAGCATCCGGTGAACCTTCAGTGGTTAGCACCTGCACACCCGCCAATTTTCCTGATATTGCTTCGGCAGGAGATGAAACCGGAATGTTGACTATTGCATCAGCACTTACTGAAGCCACAGAGCCAGTAATATCCTTTCGTTTTACTGTACCATAACCAATAGCTACAACTTCGTTCAGAACCTTTGTTTCATACTCCATTACAATATTCATTGTCTTATCAGAAATGGGTACTTCTAATGTTTTCATCCCTACATATGAAATAACAAGAGTTTTAGCATCACTGGGAACTGTTAAATGAAAATTGCCATTTACATCGGTAATAGTGCCAATTTTTGTCCCTTTTACTAAAATAGAGGCACCAATAACTGGTTCTCCATCTTCGTCCTTTATTACTCCTGTGACACTTTTGTTTTGAGCATAAACCGTAGAGATGCAGCTCAAAAGCGAAAGGAATAAAATTATTCTTATTCTGAAAAATAATTTTTTAAATTGAATCATTTCCCTCATCATATTATTTGGTATTAAGATTAATAATTATTTTCAAACAAAAATAAATTCTTTATTTATAAAGGATGTGGAAAAAATGACATTTAATAGGGTATATTTTATCATCAAAATGTTAAAAACATATTTTAAATATTGACTTTACCTTCAATTAACTGCTTTTAAAGAACAAAGAAGTTTAATTAACCTTTTATCTTAGCAAAAATTTTAGAATAATAAATTTATTCTGCTAAAAATAATTTATCTTTGTTTAGAGTTTGAATATTTCATATAAAATACTTGTTATTATAAAGAAATAAAATTATCAATATCATGGAAAAATCATTTGATACCATAGATAGATTGCCTGCTGTAGCAGGACAATTTTATCCAGCCGATGCTGCTAAACTGGAAGAAGAAGTAAAAATGTTTTTTAAAGCAGCAGTCCCAAAACAATTGAACAATGTACGAGCCATTATTTGTCCGCATGCTGGATATGTTTTTTCAGGAAAAATTACAGCATCGGCTTTTAATCAGATAGATACAAACAAATCGTACAAAAGAATTTTTTTGATAGGTTCTTCTCATCACAAATATTTTGATAAAGCTTCCGTTTATTGCAATGGAGATTTTATCATGCCTTATGGTAAAGAAAAAGTGGATACAGATTTCGGGAAAATGCTGGTTGAAAAATATCCTGATTTGTTTACTGATGATCGTTCAGCACACATAAAAGAACATTGCCTTGAAGTTCAATTGCCTTTTCTTCATCATCAACTCAAAAAAAATTATGTGATTGTTCCCATTGTATTGGGTACTGCTCAACCTTTTGTCTGTAAAAAAATAGCTGAAGTTTTATTACCTTACTTGAATGAAGAAAACTTATTTGTGATTAGCTCCGATTTTTCTCATTATCCTGAATATTCGGATGCGATAAAAGTAGATGCCATAACAAAAGATGCTATTTGTGCCAACGATCCAGAAATTCTTTTATCAAAACTGGCTGAAAATGAAAGGAAACGAATTCCAAATTTGCTGACAAGCCTCTGTGGGTGGACATCTGTTTTGACGCTGGTTTACATGACTACTGGCAAAAAAAGGTTTATTTATCATGCTATAGATTATTGTAATTCAGGTGACAATAAATATTACAGAGAACGGGACAGAGTGGTTGGATATTGGGCAATTGCTGTAGAAGAAAAGCAAGAAAAAACAGAAGATTTTACTTTATCGGACAATGATAAAAAAGAATTACTGAATATCGCTCGTTCCACGCTGGAAGAATATTGTCAACTGGGAAAAATTCCAAAAATAAATCCAGATAATTTATCAGAAACCTTAAAAACCAAATGTGGAGCTTTTGTTACCTTGCATAAAAATGGTGCATTGCGGGGTTGTATTGGTATTATGGAAGGCGAATATCCGCTGTATAAAGTGGTTCAGGAAATGACTGTAGCTGCAGCAGCTCACGATACTCGTTTTTATCCCGTGAGAGCTGACGAGTTACCTTACATTGACATTGAAATTTCTGTTCTTTCTCCTTTGCGAAAAATTAAAGATATTTCCGAAATTGAATTAGGAAAACATGGAATTTTAATCGAGAAGAATTTTCACAGAGGCGTATTTTTGCCTCAGGTTGCTACAGAAACAGGCTGGAGTAAGGAAGAATTTCTCGGACACTGTTCAGCCGACAAAGCCGGTTTGGGTTGGGATGGCTGGAAAACAGCCGATATTTACATTTTTACGGCTACCGTTTTCAGTGAAAAAGATTTTCTGGAAAAATAGAAACAAGAAAAAATTTGATAAATAACAGCCTAAGTTACGAAAATATAAAACTTCTTTCCGATGAAGAGAAAGACGCTAACGGAGTATGGAATTGTGAGAAAATGAGTTTTGAATGGTGATGCCTTAGTCCGCAGGTTTTCGACCTATGGTTAAGAAAATAATTGTCTTTCAGACAAAATAGCTTTGTTATAAACAAAAACTACAGATTCTTTTTTAGTAACATCAGGCTTGAAAAGCCAAATTTTCATAACCATAGAATTAATTCTACGGGAAAAGATACTCTCACTCTAAACACTGCCTGAAAGGCAGAACAATGAAATGTAATTTTACTTCGGATTGAATTCTTGCTGCTAAGTTTGACAGAAGTTCTGCCTTTCAGGCAGGGGATATTATTCATTTGTCTTTGTCCGCAAGTCGCTGACTTACGGTTATAGAGATATTGCCTTTCAGGCAAAATAGCTTCGTTATAAACAAAAACCATAGATTCTTTTTTAGTAACATTAGGCTTGAAAAGCTAAATTTTCATAACCATAGAATTAATTCTACGGGAAAAGATACTCTCACTCTACACACTGCCTGAAAGGCAGAACAATTTATTCTTTCAAAAAAAACTTCTCATCGATATCTATATTATTGTCCAGCAGAAATTGACGATATTCTTTTTCAAAACTTATTTTTTTATGATGTTCTTTTTGATTTGCAATATAATTGATAATAGTTTGTTTTTCTTTTATATTATAGGTAAATGCAGCAAAACTCACTGCCCAGCCCTCAAAATCGGGAAAATTTTGATTATTCGAAAGCCATTTACTTGAATACTCTTTCAGATTTTTCATAAAATCAGACAACGCAAGAGTCGGATGTATATCTACTAATAAATGAATATGATTTGCTGTACCTCCTATGCGATAGAGTGTGGATTTCTTGTTTTTAATAATTCCCATCATATAAGCATATAATTCTTTTTCGTGCTGTTCGGGAATGGTATTTTTGCCGTATTTTGTACGAAATACAATGTGATATAAGAGTTTGGTGTAGCTCATGGATTGATTATGTTTTAAGTTTTGCCTTTCAGGCAGGGGATTGTTTCCTTTGTTTTTTACCCGCAAGTCGCTGACTTACGGTTATGAAGATATTGCCTTTCAGACAAAATGGCTTTGTTATAAACAAAAACCATGACGAGTTTATTAATTATATCGTCCGTGTAATGGGCTGTTATTTTTAAATATTAATCAGACAATACGCTCTCAAGGCAGAAGCATGTCAGCTCATTTTCTTTATGCCATTCCTTGCAAGTATCTGATAAAGTGCATTTTTTACATAAAGTAATCAAATCGTCAATACCGACATTTAAAGTTCCTTTCTCTTGATGTATTTTTAATAGTTGCTTGAGATACTTTCCTGCAACAAGTCTATGAAGGTTATCTTTTTTTTCCAAACCAAGCCACTCGAATACACCTTTGTCACCTTTGGAGGAATTACATTTCTTGCAGGCTAAGACAAGATTATCGGCAGAATCATCACCACCTCTATTTTGTGCTATCAAATGGTCAGTAGACAAATCTTCTTTTGAGCCACAGTAAACACATTCTTTTGGAAGAGTTTGCTCTCTTTCCCATTCTCGAATTGTGTCTGATATTCGAATAGATCCATCTTTCAGTTTCTGATATCTGTCTGTAATAAAAGCTCTTTCAAGTTTACCATAAGCTGATCTAGAAATGAGTTTTGCATATTCATACAAAATCTCATCATGGATTGTTTTCACATACTTTGGAGGCATATGTTGAAAATTTTAAGGTTGCGATCAATTGCCCATAACGGTTGGCGGTATGGTTAGTTGCCGATTTCGAAGCACTTTCCTGTCAAGTTACAACTACTTTTGATACGAGCTGTGCCGCTCGAATACGCATAGTATCGGTAATTAACTATACCGCTTGTTAGCACCAGTTATTATTTACCATCTCGTTTTTCAATTCCATTTCTTATATTCTCAGGAATATATTTTTCGTAATATTCCTTGACTTTTTTAGGTTGGCTAATTAGCGTTTCACAAATTATATTTACAAACCCAAAAAGTGCATATGCGATTTCGATATCGTCATTTAAATCTATTGTTCCTGGATGAACAGCGTTGTTACCTATGACACGAACACTATCAAGAGCTTGTTGCATTGTTTCAGGTAATCCTTTTTTTACTAAATTTTTAATATCATCATTTATGTTTGTTCCTTTTTCTCCTAAATGGATACAGAGTTTTTGAACTGCGAGCCTTAGTAATGCAGCTGCTCCACGAGGTGAAATGTTAACAATGCCTTTAGCTTCATTATAATCATTTTTAATATCTTCTGGCAAATCTGGATTAGCAAGTTCAACATTGCCAGTTAATGGATATACCATTTTTTCATTAATCCATAATGAAATATTTTTGCAGTGTCCACATTTAGCAATCCAAGTATTTTGTAAAAAATAAAATGTATCAGCTTTTTGTCCACTGGGCAACAATTCTGTATAATAGCAGTGAATATTTTCTGACCATGTTTGCTCTGCCAATACGCCACAATGAGGGCAATGAAATGAGGCTTGTCTAATTGTCGGTGCGATATACTTTGTCATCTATGTATTTTGTTTTATAATTGGTGCCAACTTGTTTATAGGCGCTACACTATTTCACTTTATTTCCATTTTTGGCCGTATAGGCGATATAAAATAGTGTGCTATTTTTAATAACAAATATATCAAATTCTTATAAATCATCAAACGGCGATTTTAATTTCTGTAAACTTTTTTGTGATACGCGTGCGTATATGTTTTTTTATGAAACAAAAGTTTATTTCACAAATTTATAGAACAATTTTAATCATTCAAAACAAATCACAAAAATATTTATAGGTTGTCTAATTTGGTGATTTATAGAAGGTTAAAAGATAAACTTCATTCATTTTACTTCTTACTTCCGCAAGTATCCACTATAACCTTGTCCGTAAGGCAATAAAAATTATTCAATCAAAACAATTTTCGGCACTCTTTTTTCTTCCTTTGTATTTCTCCATCAGCCGATTATTTGCATTTTGCATATATGACTGACAAATTTACTCAACAATTTTAATCATTCAAAACAAATAATTAAAAATATTAATACATTATTTTGGGTAATTTATAAAAAGGGAAAGGTGATCGTAGTTTTCGTGGCTATAGAACAACTCTTCTGAATTTAATTTCCCTTTTAAATTGGCTAATGAGTAATTCGGGTTAAAATAAAGAAGATTGAGTATCTTTTTTGGGATGAAATGTTCCTATAATCATAAATGGATTGCGGGACTTAAAATGATGTACTTGCGAGGTTCCCAAAAAGAAATGCAAGTCTTTTGTTTTTGCAAAGTCATCGAAATACTTCATCTTAACAGCTTCAACCGCTTTTGTCTCATCACCTTTATGCTGTTCAAGACAATTCCAGTAAAGTTGTCCAATCTCCCAATCTTCAATCATCAGTTCGCTTCGTTTTCCTTGATTATCCTCAAAAACATAAGAAAATTTATAGGGTAATTTTCTTACAACTTTAAATGGATTTTCGGGCTGCTGAAATAAATTTCCCTGCAATCGTTCTGCTTCAAGTTTTGCCAATTTCTTCCTATCCCATTCATGTTCAACTTCTTGTATTGTGAAATCTAAAATTTTTGTGGGCTTGAAAACAGCAAGCGAAGTACAAATGTCTTTGTTATGAGCTTCAGAAATCAATTCTGTTAAGTTGAAGTAAATTTTACCTAAAACAAATTTCTTCCTTTCCGCCCAATTATTTTCCGTTCCCAAATGACTGATAATTTTAATTTCCTCATCATGTGAGCGTGGACGATAACTTTCAGGTCTGAAATCACTTTCGTTTTTTATGAGGTCAAGTTCTATCCAATCGTATTTTCTATATTGTTGATCGTAAGATTTTTTGCGAAATTGAATCGGGTATATTCTTACCCACGAACCATCCTCGAGAAAACCTGCCGTACAAACCAATTCATCATATTTGCCAGATATGGCCGGATAAGTTTTAACGGTTACTAAAACTTTGGTTAAGGCCATTTTCAAATATGTTTTACTTTGTATTTAAAATCAGGTAAACGCTCAATGGATTCGGCTAAATATTTTCGGTGGCATTGACAGATATTTGATTCAAAACAAGTTAAAGCAATGCGTTTATTTATTTTTAGCAAGTTCAAAATCTTTAATTGCGTATCCATTGTTTTTGGCAGGGTGTTTTTACGGTAAACAGCAAATAATTGATCGTAATCATTTTGAGTGTTCAGTGCTTGACGCTGCTCCGACTCAATGCCAACTTCCGGGAAATGAATATATCCAATACCCAAACTATTGCAATAGCGTTCTAATTGTCTTTTACTAAATCCGTATTTCATACTCAACGGATTGCATCGGACATCCACCAAAAGTTTTACGTCATTCCGAATCAAACGATTTAAATATTCTTCTAACGAAATTCCTTCATATCCAATCGTAAATAAAACAATATCTTCACTTTTTGGACGGAGGTTATTTATTTTTTCAAACTGTTCTGTCGTTAGGATTTCTTTTGCTTTTACACTGTTGATTGCCCAATAAGGGAAGTTAATATAGGTATATTTCATAAGTGCGTTTGCACTCAGCTTTCCATAATTATTTTTAACTTTCAACATCAACTTCTTGTCCTCTTCTTTTAGCGTTTCAAAATAATCGATTGTTTCATTGCAAATAAAGTGGCTTGATGTCTCCGATAAAATTTCTCTGCTTACCATTGTAGTTAAATCGGCATTAGCGGAATAGGAATAACAGCCAAACTTATAGGGTATAAAATCATATTCCGGTTTCGTTTGACTTTGAGTTAACAAAAACAGTAATTTTTGCAAACTAATTTTATCAATTTGTCCGCCAAAAAGTTGCAATAATGCCAATATGATTTTTCGCCTGTAAAACATTGCACAAATATATTTAAATTCAAGTTCTTATCAAAGTACAATCCTAATGAACAAAAATAAATCGAGTCTCGTCGTGAGAAATTTGTAATGCAATGCAAAGCAATGCTATTCTCCTTTGCCGCCGAACGAATTTTTCGTGTTGAAAGTTTAAAAAATTATTGTAGAAAAATCATTTCACTTCCCCACACGATGCAATCGTGCGGGAGCGAGGGGGCATGGGTTTTAATAACTTATTTCTTGAAATTCAAGATTATCTCCGTCTAATTCATATTCAATATATTTTATGGGCATACACTGATTATTCTTTTTGTTAAATTGTTTAAAACTTTCTATAATTCTTTTGAAATTTTCCGATGTTTTGTTAGTTATTTTTTTAGAAATTAAAACTGGTTGAATGTCACTTATTCTATTTGGAATATAATATTGTTCTAACCAATCAACATACCTTTGAATTTGGATAATATTGTTTGTGTTTGCTGCAATAGATTTCAATTCAATGGGAACTACTATTCTTCTATTGTCTTCAATTAAAGATAACATAACATCAATTCTTTGCATTCCTACACCACAAGAAACTTCATTCCCCAACCATTCAAAACTTAAACCATTAAGTAAATTTTCATCCAAACTTTTATTAGTTCCTCTACCAATATTTTGGACAATATACGCCTGTAAATGGGATTCAAATGCTTTATTGTTTCTATATTTTTGAATCAATCTTGGAAGTACGTTAATTGGTTCATTTCTGCCTTTGTAATTATGAATAGAATTACATGGTATTATCGTCTGTGTTACAACATCAAAAGTAAAATTACTACCTGACAATATTTGACGATTATTTTTATCTCTCAATAATTTAAAAAGTCTTTCACTTTCATATATTGTAATCATTGTATTGCCACGATTACCTTTTAGTTTTCTGTAAATTAAACTCCAAAGCATTTGATTAGGTGATTGGATATGCTTTATTTCGTCTAATGCTTCCCATTCAGTTACACCTTTTGCGTAAATTTCAAAAGGTTCAAGTAATGTTCTGAATGTTAATGACTTTCTTAGTTCCTGTTGTAAGAATTGTTCAGGATCGTTATTATCTAAAAAAGATAAATCTTCTTTGGCTTTGAAAATTCCATAAAATTTACCTTCCCAAACTTTTTCAGAATAATTTTGTTGTAAATAAAAAATAACAAAATCATCTCTTCTAATTCTTTGAGAGTCGGCAATCATTCCGACAAGATTATTCTCAGTTGTATGATTTAAGGATGTGTTCGGCTTGTTATTAAAATCAATTGAATTATTTTTTGCTCCCGTTCCAGCAAAAAGATATTCTAAATGATACTTGAATGTATTTGTATCTACAATAAAAACATGTGTTGTCGTCATTTTTTCACCTTCTTAAATAAAAATATGTATTCGTGTTTGAAAATGTAAAATCCTCCGACTAACGCTCTATATCTCCATAATTCTTTTTGATTCATTTTCCCTTTTGTTTCCTCAAAATTTTTGACAATTATAGATTTTAGGATATATTTTCTTTTTAGAACTTCATTCATAGTATAAAATCCCAATGGAATCCATTCTCCATGTGAATATTTATCTCCAATTACAACAGCAAAATATCTTCCATTATCCAGAATATCATAAGTACTATCTACAACTTTTCCAAATAAGTTCAAAAACTCTTCAATACTTTTAGCATTTGATAAATCTTTTTTGTTATTGCTAAACTTTATAATATCCCAATATGGCGGATGCATTATTAGGAATTGAACAGATTTAATGTCTCTTTTTTCTAATTCTTGTTTAAAATTCAATTCTGTGCTATCAGCAGTAATAATCTCGGTTTTAATATTAAATTTATTTTCTTGGGCAGATATGTTTTTATTTGCTATTTCTACTACTTCTGGCAATAACTCAACACCTACTCCATTTCTGCCTAATCTTTTGCACTCAATTAGTGTTGTTCCACTTCCTAAAAAAGGATCTAAAACCCATTCGCCTTGCTTGGTATATCTCCGAAAGAATTGATTTGGTATTTGTGGAATGAAATTTCCCCAGTAACCAGCATTGTGGGCACCAGATTTATCTCTTTTATCCAAAATCCATAAACTTTCTGTCAAAATATCATCATATTCTTTCCAGCGATTAAGATTTAAGTCATTTATCTTATTCGTTTTAATTTCTGTCAAACTCTTCTTTAATCTTGTGATATAATATTTTGCCCTTTCGGTAGTTTGAGAATCGGTTATTTGCTTTAATTCTTTCAGAAGTATCTCCTTGTTGACTTTCATAGTATCTCCATTAGAAGAAATATTTAATAATCCTAAATTGTCTCTACTTGGATTTTTTATAATTTCTATGATTTTCTGAATTTCAAACTTTATTTTATTATTTTCATTCAGTTGTTCAATTTTAGATAAAACTTCTAAAAACATACACTTATTAATTATGGATTCTGTTCTCCAATGAGTTTTTTTATCAGAATCACTATCAAAATCAAATAAGATTATATTATCGTTTTTCATAGTAACCACCATAATATAAAGTAAGAGTTCTCATTATTATAAATCTTTTTGTTTTAAACTCCATAAAAAGCTCCTGCCAGCAAAATAAGAAAATATTTGTTTAACTTTCGTTAGATGAAAGTTGCGTAACAATTTCATTTTCTCTTTTCCTCCTTTGAAGCTAAACGAAGGTAATAACATCATCGAATTTACGGTCTACTTTCCGTGAAAGGCAGGTTTTAGAATTGCACATAACTCATTTATATATGTGACAAAACTACATAATATCAACCCTTTTGGGTGTATACATGTAGCTGGTATCACATATGTTCAACAAATATATAAAAATTTTATATATCATCAAATGGCGATTTTATTTTCTGCAAACTTTTTTAACCCTTCTTACTTCCGCAAGTAGCCACTATAACCTTATCCGTAAGGCAATAAAAATTATTCAATCAAAACAACATTCGGCACTCTTTTTTCTTCCTTTGTATTTCTCCATCAGCCGATTATTTGCATTTTGCATATATGACTGACAAATTTACTCAACAATTTTAATCATTCAAAACGAATAATTAAAAAAATTAATTATTTGTTTAATTGATTGAACTATTGGAGAATAAGAAAATAAAATTCATTCATTTTACTCCCAAACGCCAGGAATGGGGGTGTGGCAAAACATACATTTACCTTCGTTAATGAAATTTTTGTTAACGGTAAAACCGGTTCGTTCTATCAGCAATTTTTTGCAGGAAGGACAGAAAGTATTTTCATAGCCAAGTGTAGGAACATTTCCCACATAAACATATTTCATTCCAGCAGTTTGGGCAATTTCTCGAGCGGTGAGCAATGTTTTTATGGGTGTTGGAGGTAAATCGGATAATTTATTGGCAGGGAAAAATCTACTAAAATGGAGTGGATTATCTTCAAAACCATTATCAACCAGCCATTTACACATATTCTCGATCATTTCTGGGGCATCAGAATAAGTGGGCACAATCAGATTGGTAATTTCCAGCCAAACGCCTTGCGCCTTCAATGTTTTCAGGGTTTTTAAAACAGGCTCCAGACTTCCGCCGGTGAGTTTTCGGTACAAATGGTCGTCAAAACATTTCAAGTCAATATTGGCGGCATCCAAAAATGAACACAAGTCAAGCAAAGGTTTTTCGTTGATATAGCCATTGGAAACGATCACCGTTTTCATGTTTTTTTGATGTGCCAACTTCGCCGTGTCATAAACATATTCATAAAATACGGTCGGTTCGGTATAAGTGAAGGCAATGCTGGTGATCTTGTTTTTTGCTGCCAATTCCACTACGGCTTCTGGCGGTAAATCATAATGACTTAATTCTTGTGGTGAACTTTGAGAGATTTCCCAATTTTGACAGTTTAAACATTTGAAGTTGCATCCAGCCGTAGCAATAGAAAAAATTTTTGAGCTGGGCAAAAAATGAAACAATGGTTTCTTTTCAATAGGATCAATATTTGCTGAGCAAGGATTGCCGTAAGCTACGGTATAAAGCGTTCCGTCTATGTTTACCCTTGTTCGGCAAATGCCGTATTTTTCATTTCTTATGGTGCAATTATGAGGGCAAAGGTGGCAGCGAACTACTTTATCTTGTAATTGTTCCTGATATAGTGCCTGACGTGTCCATTTGGTTAATTCCATGATTTGTTAATTTTTTACTTGCTGAATTCTATTACACAAATATATTCTTTTTGAAAATAATTAGGAAATATTTCCTTTCAAAATGAATGATTTTTCCAATTTTAATTAAAGAATTTTAAGCATTTGTTTAATCAATTTTTAAACTCGATACAATAAGATAATAAGGTGTGGTGGAGATGAAACTTTAATGTTTATAGTACTCCCCAAAAACAAGACCACTTGTTAAGGTTGAAAAGAGTAACTAAATTTGGGATTAATTATGAAATCAACAAGGAGAAGATTTACAGGAGGCTTTAAAGCCAAAGTAGCAATTGAAGC
>JAGPGD010000071.1 GCA_018056165.1 Paludibacteraceae bacterium
GTAGAATACAAAATATCGAGATGCTGCCACCACCAGAGTTTAGCGAAACTATGACCTTTCAAACACTCTCTCCTATATGCCTGACACTCAAAAGAGATAATGGATCTGATGAATATATCTCACCCACCCATCCAATGGCTATGACACTGATCAAACAAAATCTATTAGATAAATATAAAGCTCTACAAGGTAAGGACTTCCCTGATCATGATTTCGCTTTTAATTTTAAAGTAATTAATGAACCGCGCTCTTCATTAATAACCATCAAAGCTGATACACCACAGGAAAGTAAAATTCGTGCTTTCAGCTGCGATTTTCAGTTGACAGCACCCGTCGAGTTAATGAAAATCTGCTACGATTGCGGCATTGGCAGCAAAAACAGCTTGGGTTTCGGGATGGTGGAAGATAGGAAAAACAAAAAGATTAAACAAGAAAACTAAAAAATATATGTTACAAGAAATAACCATTGAAAAAACAAGTAACTTTTGGATAGACAATGGAATCGTTGGCTTATATAAAGTACTACGCTTATTACCTGAAGCAGAGAATTTCGATATCCGGTTAGAAAGCGATAAACTTGAAATTAAAACTTTAAATGATTCTTTGGATGTTGCAGATTTTCTAAATAAAGCGAAAAATTATGTCACACAACAATATTTGAAAAAAACAGATAATTATGGTTGGATTTTAAAAAATGATGGAAGATTCGAAATCTATCGTAAAACAGATTTTAAGATGCACCTAAAACCATTTTTTACAGGTAAAACTCCAAATACAGAAGGAGCAATTTGTACTCCTGATGCAAACGAGAAAGAGAATGTCAGACGAATGAATAATGATGAATATTCTCAGTTTTTATCTTTTCAAGAAAATATATTTTTAAACATTTCTGAAAAAATAAAATTGGGTAAGAGAGGTTTTATCAACTCACCTCCAAAATATGAAATAGGCTCAAATTTTACAGAAGAATTCATTAAAAAAGGAAGGAAGCAATGTTCTTTTAGCGGAAAGCAATTTAAAATTGCGAATACAATTACAGGAATGAATTATCCATTTCTAACGGGGAATAGTGGTGAACTAAATTTTGATTCTGCTTTGAAAATGAAACCTACCATTTCAGCATTATATGATTTTGTCTCCCTTTTTTCTTTTTACAATCTGAATTATTTGTTGCAAGATGATCTAAAACACTATTTCATTCTATACGATAACAATTTAAAAGAACTTGAAAGCTTTTACGATATTATTAATGCCAACATAAATAATCTCACAAAACCTGATTTTTGCAGTTTCGAAACGCAAATTGTAGGAACTCAATATGAATCAGAAAGTCTGTTTAATTTCTTGCTTTCTATTTATGCACAGGTAAATCAACGCATTAATAGGGATAAAAGAAGAGGGATTTTGTTAAGTAAAAGCGTATTCACCTTATCGAATGATGGGAATATTTTTCGTGATGTAAAAGAATATACTTCATTGAATGCATTGTTCGAATTATTCGATTGTTTTGAAAACTACCAGGATGATGAACGCAGTTATCGTGAACCATTTTTGAATTTTATTCGCTACTTTGCTCAACGTTTAGATAGTGGGAAGTACGATACAACTTGGCGTAACCGTTTATGTTCTGATATACTTTCATTTCGCAGTATTCTAAAAACGGTTGAATGGTTTATGGGTGAGGTAAAAATGAAAGAAGAAAAAGGGAACATCTTATTCCTTGATAAAATCATTGAGATATACAATTTTAAAACTCAAATAAATATGAAAACAGAAATGGTTGATATTTGCAAAGCGGTTGGGAACCATATTGGGGCATATTGTCGTGAAAATGATGACAAAGGCATTCTATTTTCTATAAGAAATGCCAAAAGCAGAACAGAGTTTCTTAATGTATTAGCTGAAACTCAATTTCGAACAGGTGTTTCCTATAGTGAAACTTTCTTCAAAGAATTACCTGATAATTCCCAATGGGAAGAATATAAGGCATTGGTCAGTATTTTTGCGATGAACAGCTTCTTATTTAAGGAAAAGAAAATAACAGAAAATCAATAACATTAAAAAATAATTAATTATGGGAACAAGTCAAACAGTTAATTGCGTAAATATTGCTTATATTTTTAAGACTTCCTTAGGAAGCATCAATGGCAGTTGGACGGAAGGGAATGTTAGCACTATAAAAAAAATTACATTACCAAATGGGACACAAATACCGTATGTATCAGGACAAAGTATTAAATATCAAATTCGTAAGGCATGGAAAGAAATGGGATTGGTTGATTTGTTGTCCGAAGTAAAACAGGCCGAGAAAAAGGCTGGAGTTGACTTTACTTCTGGAGAACCAAATCTTTATTTAGATGATGATTTATTGGGTTATATGATTGCTTCTTCAGGTGAAAATCGACGTCGTACAGCAGTTGTACGAACATCGGCTGCAGTTGGATTATTTCCTTTTCGAAATGATCGTGATTTGGGCACTAAATCAAAAGAGCAAACAGGAGGCGATGTATCAGCTGGTGGAAATATTTTTGAAACGGAAATCTATTACAACTATTTTCGGGTAAATATTCTAGTAGAGCTTGATCGTTTGGGTGTATTTCAAGATTTTGAACTGGCAAAAGCTAATAAAGGCAAGGTTCAACCATTAAAACCTGAAGAAAGACGAGAAAGATTAGTCTATTTACTGAAAGCACTTTCTCATATTTGGGGAGGGGGAAAACAGTCTCGGTTGCTGACCGATATGTCACCTAAATTTTTGGCTATAACTTTTCAAAATGTCAAATCGCCCATTTTCCTTGAAACATTGACCGTTTCGGAAAACGAAGAGTTAAATACAACAGCTATAAACGAAGTGCTTAATGGAAATTCTGAAATTATTGAAAAACAATTGTTGGGTTTCCAATCCGGTATTTTCAAAAATGATCCTGAGATTACAAATTTACCGGAAATAATGAATATCCAATCCACTTTTGATCATGCCATTGATTACATTAATAATGAGTTGTTTATACAATGAAGTTTTTACGAATAAAATGTGCCGGTTGCCTGAACTCATTTCGACAACCGGACTTCCACACCTATCATAAAACACTGCCTCTTCCTCCAAAAACTACGGTGGCAGGAATGATTGGTAGTGCTTTAGGTATTTCTCCTGAGAGAGTCAACGTAGAATGGTTGCAAAATAATCGCTTTCAGATGGGAATAGTGGGTAAAAATAATGGCAAGGCAAATGATTTATGGCAAATAAGAAAATATGAAAGTAAACAAATTAAAGCATATCAAAATGGAACAGAATCAGCACCATATAAAACAGCTGTAATTGTTCGAGAGTTGTTATATGCTTCTGAATTTGTATTGTATCTTCATTTTGAAGATGAAAATGATTATGAATTAGTATACCATAAATTCCAAAATCCTGAATGGGCACTTTCTTTAGGTAGAGAGGATGAATTAGTGTTGATCAAAGAAATTCAGCAAATGAATTTGGAAGAAAAGACAAATATTAGTTTTTGCAACACAGTTTTACCAATTGATTTCACAAAGACGTTCTATGAAATTGTATTAAATTCACAAAATACTCCCGGTAATTTGTTGGATGAAGCTCCTAAATCGGTAAAATTGCCAATGACTTTTTCATACAATGATGATGGAGCAAGAGAGGCGAAGGAGTATCAAATTTTTTCATTGATTTACAATTTGCCAATCAAACCCAAAGATAGTAAAGGCTTTTATGATGAAGAGCTAAATTATTCATTCCAGATCTTTTAGTTCATGAAATACAGTGAGATTTTAGCAAAAAGTGAACCTAAGAAAACATTGATAGAGCATATTAACGATTGCTTATATTGGTTCCCGAAAGTTTTGAATTGGAATGAAGTTTTAATCAATAAAATGTCGGAACATTATTCCTTATCCAACTCCAATATAATTAAACGTCTTTTTATGTCCGTTGCTTTCCATGATATTGGAAAAGCAACGGAAAGATTTCAAGATAAAGTTAGGGGCTTAAAATCAAGTAGCCTTGAATCTCATGCGTTAACGTCCGTCCTTTTTATTTACGAAGAAATAAAAGACAACCCTATAAAAGTTATTGACGGTAGTCCATACTTTCCTGAAATTCTTTCGGTAGCAACTCATCACAGCAAATTAAAAAATGGGCTTTTTCAAGATTATGAGAGAATGAGAATTACTTTTGCAGATAAAGATTATTTTCGAACATTCTATAATAACATTAATAAGCAGGCTATTAAACTAAATATTCCGGATTGGCAAATTTTAGAATTTAATGAAAAATTATTTGAAGAAAATCCCTATCATGTATTCTATGATGATGCGTTTGATTATGTAGGCTCTTATAAATTTGAAAAAACAAATGTAATTAGAGATATATTCTTGCTTTTTAAATCAGTTTTGCATTATTGCGATTGGTTAGCTTCTTCAAATAGAACAACATATGAATATTCTGCTATTGAAAACAATGAATCTATTACGGCTAAAATGAAAATTAAAATTCCCCAATTTGTTGGTTGGGAATCATTTCAACTACATGCCGCTGAATCATCTTCAAAAAACATTTTTATTCAGATCCCTACGGGACAGGGAAAAACCGAAGCTTCTGTTTTATGGGCAACACAAAATAATATCAATCAGAAAATCCTATTCTTATTGCCTACGATGGTAACAACAACCAAAATGTGGGAAAGAATGAGTCTCTTTTTTGGAGGTTCAGAAAATGTTGGACTTTCACATAGTACGGCAAAATACATATTAAGAGAAAAAGAAGAAGATATGGAGCCGGAAACACTGAGAAGTCATTATTTATATAATCGTACGTTTTTTAAACCTGTGACTGTTGCCACTCTTGACCAACTCATATATAGTTTTTTTAATTGGGGATATTGGGTATTAACAGGAGCAGCAAGCTTTAATGCGAAAATTATTATCGATGAAGTTCATACATATGACGCTTATACTTTTGGTCTATTGTTAAAAGTTATCGAATGTATTGTTCCATACAATACACAATTCGCAGTAATGAGCGCC
The DNA here is from genome assembly GCA_018056165.1 of Paludibacteraceae bacterium. Classification (GTDB taxonomy): domain Bacteria; phylum Bacteroidota; class Bacteroidia; order Bacteroidales; family Paludibacteraceae; genus MVYY01. Next base: position 5,044 of record JAGPGD010000071.1, read on the forward strand.
TCTTTACCTGAAGTATTAAAAGAAGAGTTGGAGAAGGTACTGCCAGATTATGAATTGATAAAAGAGGAAAAATTTGATAACAAACAACGTCATAAAGTTGAAGTTCGAGATTGTTTAATTGAACAATGTGTAAGCGATATTATTCGTGATTTCGAGGCAAAAGAAAATGTTTTGGTCGTTTGTAACACAATTGCCAAGGCTCGCGAAATTTTCGATCTTTTAGATGAAAAAATACCTTTAGAAAACAGAATGCTTTATCATTCACAATTTATTTTGCAAGATAAAAAGAATAAGGAAGATTTGTTGGAAAATTTGAAATCAAAAGAAAATGGATTTGTCGCTGTTTGCACACAAATTGTCGAAGTGAGTCTGGATATTGATTTTGATGTGCTTTATACAGAAAATGCGCCCATTGATGCGATTATACAACGTTTGGGAAGAGTAAACCGTAAAGGGGATATCCAAAATCGAATTCCCCATATGCAATTTGCCAAAGTTATAATAACTCGTGAATCAGAAAAAAGTAGAAAATATGTATATAAAAATTTATCCAAAATTTTGTCATTGACTTATTCAAATTTAAGTAGCATAGCAACCCAACAAAAAGGTAATATTACAGAAAAAGATTTGAAGAATCTCGTCGATATTATTTATACAAAAGAAAATTTAGGGGACGAATACTTCAACGAGCTAAATGAAGCAAAAAATTTAATCCCATTAATTTGGAGAGACTATTTGAAAAACATTTACACCTTAAATGTTGAAGAAGAAAAATTATATCAAATCAGTTCCCGCAAAAGTGATTACCTAACTGTAGAAGCTGTTCTATTAAAACATTATCAACAATATAATTTTGATGAATGTATAGCCCGCAATGATTATGACTTATTGCGAAAATATATCATAAAAGTTCCTTTATATATTGCAAGAAAATATTCGATTAAAAAATTAAATGATTCTGAAATTTATTTGTTGGACATGAAATACAATGAATTTTACGGTTTATCATTAGAACCAGACGATCAAAATATAATTTAAATATGCAGGTCAATGCCACATTAATTAACCTTTATCATGTATGCAAGCGCGAATGCTGGTTGCATGCCAATGGAATTAGATTTGAGCATACCTCGGATTTGGTGTATGACGGCAAACTGATTCACGAAACG
>JAGPGD010000022.1 GCA_018056165.1 Paludibacteraceae bacterium
GCACTGGATATAAAAACACCTCTGATAAGAAGAAAAAAATTTGTGTGGCACCCAAAGGCTCCTCCTCAAAAAAACATCCACTCTCTTACAGGTACTTAGCTCCATAATACCTGCAATGTGGGTTAAATATATAATTTTTTTAGGGTATTTATCAAAACATTATTTTCGTCAGGTGTTCCTACTGTAATACGCAAGCAGTTGGTACAAAGAGGCATGTTGTGTCGATTCCGTACTACTATTCCTTTTTTGATCAAATACTGATAGATCATGTTTGCATCTTTGACTTTTACCAGCAAAAAATTTGCATCGCTTGGGAATATTTCTTCTACAATGGCTAATTTGCTTAATTCATTTCGTAGTTTTTCACGTTCTTCCAACAGTATGCTTACCCATTTTTTCATTTGAAAAGGATCTTGAAGGACTTTTAGAGCATGTTGCTGAGTAAGAAAATTAACATTATAAGGATATTTGATTTTGTTTAATACCTGAATTATTTCTTCTGAGGCAAAAGCCATCCCTAACCTTATGGCAGCATTGCCCCAGGCTTTTGACATGGTTTGAAGAATAACAAGTTGAGGATATTGAGAGATTTCTTTTAGAAAACTTTCTTTATTAGAAAAATCAATGTATGCTTCATCAATTACCACTATGCCACGAAACCATTTAAGAATTTTTCTTATTTCTTCCCCATCTAAACTATTACCTGTAGGATTATTGGGAGAACATAACCAGATAATTTTTGTCCGTTCATTAGTAGCGTCCATTAATTTATATGCTTCAATGTCAAACTTTTTATTTAGAAGAACTTTTCGAAATTCAACATCATTTATCTCAGCACAAACTCTATACATTCCATAAGTTGGTTCGATAGCAACTACGTTATCAATACGAGGTTCACAAAAAGCACGATAAAGCAAATCAATAGCTTCATCACTACCGTTTCCTAAAAAAATATTGGAGGTAGATATGTTTTTTATTTTTGAAAATTGTTCCTTCAATTCTGCCTGTAAAGGATCAGGATAACGATTATATGGAGTATTGAATGGATTTTCATTGGCATCAAAATAGAATGAAGCTTCGCCTTTAAAATCATTCCTTGCACATGAATAAGGTTCAAGTTTCTTTATGTTTTCTCTTAATAATTCATTGATATTCATATTTTATAAATCTAATTATTAAAGCATTTTTTAAAAATTCAAATTATTTTCATCTAAACGAACTTTTACGGCATTGCTGTGAGCGTCAAGTCCTTCATTTTCAGCCATTAAAATAATAGCGTTGCTTAAATTTACCAAACCATCTCTGGTAAGATATTGAAAAGTGATTTTTCTTAAAAAACTATCCAGGTTTACACCATTATAACTTTTTGCATAACCATTGGTAGGAAGTGTGTGATTGGTGCCTGAAGCATAATCACCTGCACTTTCAGGAGCATAATTGCCTAAAAAGACAGAACCTGCATTAACAATATTTAAAGACACTTCTTGTGGAAAACGAGTAGCAATAATTAAATGTTCAGGTGCATATTCATTAATCATATTAATAGCATTTTCTATTGATTTTACCAGAATAATTCTGGCATTTTCCAATGATTGTTGGATGATATCTTTTCTAAGAAGTTGTTTTGTTTGCAGCTCAATTTCCTCTAAAACAGGCTGAATTAATTTTTCTGAAGTGGTAATCAAAATACATTGACTATCAACACTATGTTCAGCTTGCGACAATAAATCGGCAGCAACGAAAACTGGATTTGCACTTTCGTCGGCAATAATGGCAACTTCAGAGGGACCTGCAGGCATATCAATAGCTACTCCTTCCATTGAAACTAACTGCTTAGCTGCGGTGACATACTGATTGCCAGGTCCAAAAATTTTATAAACTTTCGGCACTGTTTCTGTTCCATAAGCCATAGCTGCAATTGCTTGAACACCACCAATCTTGAAGATCCGATGAATGCCCACCACTTTTGCTGCGTACAAAACAGTAGGATGAATTTTCCCATTTGATGTCGGTGGTGAACAAAGTATGATTTCTTTACATTCAGCTATTTTGGCTGGAATGCCCAGCATTAAAACTGTCGAGAATAAAGGAGCTGTGCCACCAGGAATATATAAACCAACTTTTTCAATAGGTAGAGCTTTTTGCCAGCAGTTAACGCCGGGGGAAGTTTGTATTTCTTTAAAAACTGTCTGCTGGGCAGAATGAAACTTCCAGATATTTCTGCGTGCCATTTCAATGGCTTCCTTTAATTCTTTTGGAACCAGCTTTTCTGCTTCATTTATTTCTTCTTTTGTTGCTTCTAAAGAATCGAGAAAAATTTTATCGAACAAAGCAGTGTATTCTTTTATAGCTTTATCGCCATCTTTGTGCACTTTGTTTAAAATTTTTTGAACAGTTTCAAACAAAGCTCTTCGATCAATTATTGGACGAGATAATATAGATGCCCATTTTTCTTGTTCAGGATATTTAAATATTTTCATAACCTAATGTAAAATAAATTACAAATTAAATACTTTTTTGTTAGAAATGAGCAATAAATCTACCACTATTTTATTATCCTGATTTTCACATTCTTTTTTATCAAAGTATTACACAAATTGTGACGAATAGCTATTTTTAAAAAGTTTATCAAGACAGGAAGTGAGTTCATCTATAATTCTTGATCGTACCATATCATACCTTAGTCAAGTTCTACCGACATTTTTACAACTTATAATTCTCAGTTGTACCATCAAAAGATTTTTGGTCGTGGAAGATTCAAATCATCACTTATAAAAAACAAAAAACCTTTTGTATTTTCAAATACTTAAAAGTGGATATTTTTGTAAAATGCCCCTCATTAACATATTATTTGTTAAAATCAACAAAACTACCGACATCATCTAAATTCAGTTATAATCCCTTTGAGAGAAGGAAATTAAAGTTTAACTGAAATTTATCATTAAGGATAATCAATTCATAATAAAGAAATTTCTTAAAATTGACTATCCTCACCGCAAGTAGCGAGGTATTACGCCAATTTTATGGCTTCGCCACCGGAATTTCTAAAAAATAAAAACAAAAGCTACCCCGACCAAGCATCGGGGAATTCTTACGATTAAAAATTCTTGGTTAAGAAAAGATGTGAATTTACGAATTTGATTTTTTACAAAATAAAAAAGTCCGTTGTAGTTAAAAAACGGACTTACTATTACAGAACTACTTTTGTTCCTAATTATTACATAGGAGCTACAGTAGTGTCAACAGTTGTAGTGTCAATACTTTCAACAATAGTATCAACTGGGGCAACTACACTTGTGGTGTCGGTTTCTGCGCTTTCCTGAGTAGCTTTTTTCCCACAAGCAACAAATGCAAAAACTACAGCAAATAACAATACTAATTTTTTCATTTTTTTTATTTTTAATTTAACATGTTAATGTTATATTCTAATAACGGTACAAAGTTACATCTTTTTTTTTATTTAATTAAATAAATATCATTTTTTTAATTAAACTTCGAAAAGTTTAATCACTCGATATAAAATTTATTCCCTAAAAATTGAACTTTTGAAAATTAAATCCTCTATACAAATGACTTCTTTATTTTTTTATAGGCTGAACAATTATTCAAATGAAGTTGCCGTGTCAATAACATTCGTTGTGTCTATTTGTGATTCTATGGTATCTACAATTACTATAGAATCTTCACTTTCAGCTTTTTCTTCAGTAGCTTTTTTCCCACAAGCAACAAATGTAAAAACTACAGCAAATAACAATACTAATTTTTTCATTTTTCACAATTTTTTAAAAGATTAATTTTTTAGGCAACTATTCAAAAAACGATACAAATATACAACTTTTTTGTATATGTTGTTCATAAAACTTATTTTTTAGAACTTTTTTGTTGTTTTGTTATAAAAAAATTGATTTTAATTATTTTATATTATAATTCAACCAATTAGCAAGCAATTTATTTTGTCATTTTATATTTTAGAACAAAAAATCAAAAAATAAAAACAAAAATAAATGTTAATTAATAATAATATGTTTTAAAATAAATTGAAAAATGCAGAAATTTGTTTTTGAAACCACTCTTAAAAAAACTTATTTTGTTAATTTCTTTTTAAAATTCAATATTGTTATTCAATTTTGAATTTTTATTCAAAATTTACAACAGTAATTCCAGAACCACCGAATTCGATATGTTCATCATGAAAATTTTTTATTTGTGGAACAGTAGCAAGATACTGACGAATCAACTGCCGCAATACTCCACTCCCTGTTCCATGTAAAATACGCACAGAATTGGCTCCCACCATAATGGCATCGTCAATAAAATAACTTACTGCTTGCACAGCTTCTTCTCCTCTCATTCCACGAACATCGATTTCTGTTTTGAAATTTAGTTTCCTGTTCCTTATTTCTTCGTTTTTTAATTCAATAGATTGTTGAATTTTGTTGATTTCTTTTTTTGTTTGTGTGCGATTGATAAGTTCGAGTTTAGTAAGTTCTATTGTTGATTTCATTTGGCCAAAAGCTATAATGGCTTGTTCCTCACTGATTTCTATAATTCTTCCAACAAGAGAGTGTCCTTTTATTTTTACATAATCACCTACTTGGAAAGTGGATTTTGATAAATTTTCCGAAGCAACTTTTTTTGATTTTTTCCTTTTTAATTGAATGGAAGGTTCTATTGGTTTAGGTAAAATTTCTGGTTCCAGTTTTTCTTTCTTAAAAGTTTCCAATTCTTTTCTTATCTCCTTTGTTTTTTCTTTTTCTGCTTGAGCTTCCTTAATTTGGCGTATAGTATTTTCAATTTTTGCATTAGCTTCATTCAATAATTGGATGGCTTCGGCTTTTGTAGCTTGAATAATTTCTTTTTGTTTTTTTTCAATATTATTTAATGTTGTTTCGTATTGCTCGATAATTTTTTCGAGATATTTTTCTCGTTGACGGATTTTCTTTCGCTTATTTTCCCAATAACGTTTATCCCGAATAATTTCATGCAAATGTTTTTCGTAATCAAAATGTTCTTTCCCAACCTTTTGAGCAGCTTCTTCAATAATATCGTCAGGTAAACCTATTTTTCGAGCTATTTCAATCGCAAAAGAACTTCCAGGAAAACCAATTTGCAGTTGAAAAAGTGGTTGCAATCGTCCACGATCGAACAACATAGCTCCATTTACCACTCCTTCGGTGTTCTCGGCAAAATGTTTTAAATTTGTGTAATGGGTGGTAATCACACCAAAAGCTTTTTGCTGATTAATTCTTTCCAAAACAGCTTCAGCAATGGCTCCACCAATTTGAGGTTCAGTACCAGAGCCAAATTCATCAATCATAACCAGCGTTTTTTCATTGCTGTGCTGAATAAAAAATTTCATGTTCAGCAAATGGGAACTATAAGTAGAAAGTTCATTTTCAATAGATTGTTCATCGCCAATATCAATAAAAAGATTTTCAAAAATTCCTGTTTGGCTGTTCTCATCCAGTGGAATTAATAAACCACACTGAAGCATGTATTGAAGTAATCCCACAGTTTTTAAGCAAACAGACTTTCCGCCAGCATTTGGTCCTGAAATAATCAAAATTCGCTGATTCTCATTTAAAACGATATCTAATGGAACAATATTTTTCCCTTGCTTTTGCAAAGAAAGGTATAAAAGCGGATGGATGGCTTTGTTCCATTGAATGACACATTTATTTTCAACATTTGGACGAATAGCTTTAATATCAATGGCAAAAAGAGCTTTTGAATGGAGGAAATCTATTTCACCTAAAAAATTTTGAAGCTCAAGCAAATCTGGAATAAAAGGGCGAATATAATTTGTAATATCTGTTAAAATTCTAATAATTTCACGTCGTTCTTCTCCTTCCAGTTCACGAATGCTATTGTTCAATTCTATTACTTCAGTAGGTTCAATATAGACTGTTTTTCCACTGGCTGATTCATCATGTACAATGCCATTGATTTTCCGTTTAAACGCTTGTGAAACAGGTATAACCAGTCTCCCTTCGCGTAAAGTAGGCAAAGTATCCTTTTCTACATAGCCATTCGAAAAAGCTCGCTGTAATATCTCGTTTAAAGTTCGAGAAATATTATTCTGTGTAGTTAAAATATTTTTTCTAATTTTTTCTAATTGTGGTGAAGCATTGTCTTTTATATCGCCATATTTTGTAAGAATTTTATTTATCTGATTAATTAGGAAAGAAAAGGATTTTACAGTTTTAGACAGGCGTGACAATTGGGGGTAAAAAGTAGAATTTAATTTAGAAAAATAGTTCGTTAAAAGTTGTGCGTTTTCAAGATTTGTACGAAGACAATGTAATTCATTTTCAGTTAAATATAAACCTTCTACATGAATTTTATGTAATGATGGACGAATATCATAAATATTGCTTAAAGGCAATTCGTTGGTTTCAGTAGTAAGGATTTGAAGCATCTCATTGGTTTGATCCAACTGTTGAATTATTTTGTAAAAATCAGACGAAAAATGTATGCTGTCAATTTTTTCTTTTCCTAAAGTGCTGATACTTTTTTCTTTTAATAATTGCCGAATATTCCCAAAATCAATTTTTTGCTCGAAATTTTGCGGATAAACCATCTTTTAAATTCTCATTTGGATTCTAATTTTTTTGCTTCGTTCCATATTTCGTCCATTTCCTGCAAAGTCATTTGTTTCAAATCTTTTCCTTGAGAAATAGTTTTGGATTCCAGATAATTAAAACGGCTGATAAATTTTCGATTGGTGCGTTCCAATGCATTTTCTGGATTAATGTCGTAAAGCCTTCCCGCATTTATTAAACTAAAAAGAAGATCCCCAAATTCTTCTTCTATTTTATCTTTGTCCAGTGATTTGATTTCTTGTTGCAATTCTAAAAATTCTTCTTTTACTTTTTCCCATACCTGCTCTTTTTCTTCCCAATCAAAACCTACATATCTTGCTTTGTCCTGAATTCTATGAGCTTTAATCAAAGCTGGTAATGAATCAGGAACACCACCTAATACTGTTTTATTACCATTTTTTTCTTTTAGTTTGAGTTTTTCCCAGTTTTGAACTACTGTCTCGGTAGAATCGGATTTAACATTAGAAAAAACATGAGGATGTCTGTAAATAAGTTTTTCATTCAATGCTTTACAAACTTCGTAAATATCAAAATCATTATTTTCATTTGCCATTTGAGCGTAAAAAACAATATGAAGCAATAAATCTCCTAATTCTTTTTTAATTTCTTCCATATCTTTTTTCATGATAGCATCTGACAACTCGTAAGTTTCTTCAATGGTTTGTACCCTTAGGCTGTCGAAAGTTTGTTCTTTATCCCAAGGACATTTCTGACGAAGTTCATTCATTATTTCCACAAGTCTGCCAAATTCTTCTTTAATTTCATCAAGCGTACGTTTTTTATCTTCCATAAATTATTTTAAAATGAAATATTAACTTAAAGATGACTTATTTTTATTGGCGTGTTATTTTCTCAATATTTTAAAAATATCAGCCAATGTTGATAACAAGTTATATAAGAACAAAATTATATAAATTCTGTTTACGAAGAGAATTCTTTTTTAAAGGAACAAAAAAGGGAAAATATTTCAAAAAATAATTTCCCTCGTTTTTTAATCTTTTCTGAAAAGTTAAACTATTATTTACCAGCGTAATATACCTGCAATTCCTTCCAGTTCGTTGTATAATTTTTCTTTTGGGACATTATTTACGAATTCCAATCGTGTAGCATATTTAGCAGCGAGGTAAAATATTTCTTTTTTTAAAGGTATTTCTTCAAATGAATCATCATAATCTTTTGCTTCTTCTGGTGTGGCAAAAATTATCCCATCGCTGCATCGATATACGGAAACATTTAAGTCCCACGGCAAAATCAAAACCTGAAGTTGTCCCATTTGAAGGGCCTCTAATACATTTTGTAAACCAGAAACACCTTTTGGACCTTGTGCCTCATTAATTAATTGCATTTCTTCTTGTTCTTCAGCTTCTCTCATTATAGGAGAGATTCGATCTAAAATATCTTTAGCTGAAGGATTTTCAGGATTTGCAGGATTACTTGCATAACCCACAATCAACTGACGAAGAGGACGACTTAAGTAATTCTCAAATAATTTTATTTGCCAATCATTGCCCATGAGAATCAATCTGTCCATCTCAAATTCATGAATTGATTTTTCAAGCATTTGAGCTAATGTTACATACAATTTATGAGAGAAAGTCTGTTGTTTCGCTTTTATTTTATCTTTAAATTTCATTTTAGCATTAAACATTTTATCTTCTAATACTCCTGATTCGATGATTTGAGAATACTCATTGAATTCTTTCCATTCATTTGGAGTAATGGCTGCAAAAACATCAGTTACTTCCTTGACTTCATTCATAAATACTTCATAAAATCTCCATTTGTTGCCATAAATGTGTAACACGCCTACCCTTCTAAACTCGTCAAAAGCATAAAGGATAGGAGTTAAATAAGGTTTACCAAAATGAGCTTCTACTCTACCACTTCGTAAATCAACTACTGGTAAATCCACCTGTAATTCAAAATGTTCTACTGCTAATTCTCCTTTTTCGTTTATCCACGCAAAAAGGACCAAAGTACGAGCTTCTGTTCTAATTTGATCTAAAAAAATTATTAATTCTTCATAAAAACTTTTTCCTTTTTTAAGCTTAATATTAAGCTCATTCATTGATTTTAAAGTATTTTTTAATCGATCATACCATGCTCTTCCCACATTTTCAGGAATAGCAGGATTAACATTGCAATATACTGAAAGCACAGGTTCATTTATGCTGCTCACTAATGTTTTAAATCGTTGAATATCATTTTTGCTTATCATATATCTACATTTTTTGATTGAATTTTGTTATTATTTTATATAAATTTTCATAATAATTTACAATCGGTTTACAGAAAAAAATAAAGTACCACAACCCTTGCAATTTAGCGAGCTTACTTTAAAAATTAAAAGACATGTCATAGCACTTTTTTAGTATTTGCAAAATTACATGAAAATCGAGGTATTTCCAAACGTGTGAAAATAAAAATCAAGGTCACAAGACTTTAAAGGTTTACCGTACCGTGCTTCTGAGCACAAATGTTATCTTTGTAAGTTGGTTTTTAATAACCAATGAAATAAACTAATTGTTTAACAATTTAATCCGGTAATTTTATGGAAAAAGCATGTGGCCTTGACGTTCACAAAGATAGCATATTTGCTTGTATTTTGGATGAGCAAGGCAAAAAAATTTTAGAAAAACGTTATGGTACACTCACCCCTGATCTGATAGCCTTGCGTGATGCCTTGGTAGAGGAAGGTTGTGGCAATATAGCGATGGAGAGTACCAGTATTTATTGGATGCCTATATGGCAGGTTCTTCAATCAGATTTTTCGTTAAAACTAGCCAATCCTTATTTTATCAAGCAGTTGCCTGGTCGGAAGAGCGATGTAAAGGATGCGCAGTGGATAGCAGAATGTCTTCAGAAAGATTTGATCAAAGGCAGTTTTGTTCCCGATAGTGTTTTACAACAAATGCGTCAACTCAGCTAACAGTTTCGCCGTTTGACCAAAAGTAGAGTTCGACTTGAGTAACAAATGGACAATCAGTTGCAGCGATGTAATATCCGTCTGAGCAACTATGTTTCCAATCAGGGAAACAATGTATCATTGCGTAAAGTTATTGAAGCCATTATCAAAGAAGAACGAGACCCATCCAAACTTGTCCGACTGGTTCATGGTCGTACCAAAAACAAACATGGTCATCAAGTCATTGCTGCTTCTCTGGAGGGAGTCATCAATTCCACTGATATTGAAATACTCAAAGGGTGTATGGAACAAATAAATTTGTTGGAAAAACAGCAGGCTACTTGCCTTAATCATTTAGAAGAACTTGCAGATCGATATTTTGCAAGGGAAATCTTGTTGCTGTGTATCATACCGGGCATTCAAAAGTACAGTGCTATGAGTATCCTTTCAGAAATTGGTAATGACATGAGTTCCTTTGGTAAAGCTTCCCATTTGATAGGTTGGGCAGGATTGCGTCCAAGAAACGATGAATCGGCTGGCAAAATACAGTCACGTAAAATCTTGCACGGTAACAAATATCTTCGACAGATGCTCGTTGAGGTATCCTGGTCGGCAGCCCGCTCAAAGAAGACTTTTTTGAGTAAAAAGTATTTTTATCTTTCAAAACGGATGAAATCGCAAAAGGCATTACTGGCTATAACCCGCAAAATACTGGTTATTATTTTCAACGTATTGCAAACAGGGAAGCCTTTTGACGTCACAAGAAATTTACAGGCAGTAAAAGCCTGATTGAGAAACCTCTCTTTTCGTGTGGTTTCTTCCGGCATTTTCTCAGTTCCTTACCTTTGTGGCGAAATATTGAAAGATATTATCCCGTGTACACAAAATGAACAACAGACTTTGCCGGTAATGAAAACGCGTGTGAGACAGGAAAGCTCGCAGAGGAAAGTATTTTATTTATCCTTCATGTTTCCGCTTTTCAAAAAGGAAGACGGAAGCTTTAGCTTTGTCTTTTTTACAGAATCAAAAATTACCGATAATCTGATTATCAAAATAATACGATTATCTTATTCAAAAAATTAACCTATGATTTATAGAGGAAAGGTATAAAAAAACTTTTAAATTATATCAGAACAACAAATATACTATAATTTTATTACTAAAAACAGATAAATAAGTGAAAATTTTTTAGCGGGTAAGTTTTGAAGTCCTTTTTTATTAAGTCACCTGATTTTTTATCATCTTTGATAGGATTTTTTTAAGAAATAAAACAAATTGAATTTTTACGTGTTATAAAAGATATAAAAGAAAATTATTAATGCTCATCTTAAAAAAATATTGCTATGAAATTTGAATTACCAAAATTACCGTATGCTTATAATGCATTAGAGCCTGTAATAAGTGAAAAAACCATTAGTTTCCACTATGGTAAACATCATCAAACTTATGTAAATAATACCAATAATTTAATAGTGGCAACAGAATTTGAAAATGCAGATCTGGAGACTATTATTAAAAAAACCAGTGGTGCACTCTTTAACAATGCTGCACAAGTCTGGAATCATAATTTTTATTTTTTAGCTTTAACTCCTGATAAAGGTACCAAACCATCTGATAAATTGTTGAAAGCAATTGAATCAGGATGGGGTTCACTGGATAATTTTAAGACAGAATTTAATAAATTAGCAATAGCTCTTTTTGGTTCTGGTTGGACTTGGCTGGTAAAGGACAAGGATGGCAAACTCGCAATTGTCAATGAAAGCAATGCAGGTAATCCTATCGTACAAGGATTGACGCCAATTTTAACATTTGATGTTTGGGAACACGCTTATTATCTTGATTATCAGAATCGTCGTGCCGATTATGTGGCTGCTCTCTGGGAATTGATCAATTGGGAAGTTGTTTCTGGAAGATATTAATACTATATTTTCATCAATATTTATTTTTTATAAATCAGTGTAACTGCATACACTGCAATACCTTCTTTTCGCCCAACAAAACCCATTTTTTCAGAAGTAGTTGCTTTAATGGAAATATCATCTATTTTAATATTCATAATTTTGGATAAACATTTTTGCATGGCTGGAATATAAGGATTAAGTTTTGGTTCTTCTGCACAAATGGTGCAATCAATATTTCCAATTTCATAGTCATTTTTTCTGATTAATTGTAATGTTCTATCCAATAAGATTTTGCTGTCAATATTTTTAAATTCATCAGAAGTATCAGGAAAATGAATTCCAATATTACCTAAACAAGCTGCACCCAACAAAGCATCGCAAATAGCATGAATAAGTGCATCGGCATCAGAATGACCTGCCAAACCATAAGGATAATCAATCTTAATTCCTCCCAGCCATAATTCTCGCTCTTCCTTAAATGGATGGACGTCATAACCAAAACCTATTCGAAAGTTCATTATCAATCAATTATAAAAAACGGTTGTTCAACCACAGAATTGGACAATATGGGAACAACCGCAAAGATAAATACAAAAATCTAAATTTATTTTATTAAATTTTTCAAGCCATTTATGTCAAATGCTAACGTAAATCGCAGTGTTTGGTCCAAAGGATTGGATTGATTGGTAGCAATAACATAACCTGCATCAAGTTCAAATACATTTAATTTAAAACCAGCTCCTACGGTAAAATATTTCCGATTGCCTTTATTTTGACTTTCATGAAAATAACCTGCACGAACCGAAAATTGCTTGTTATATACATATTCAGCACCCACTGACCACATTACTTCTTGCAATTCTTCAGAAAAACCACCTGGTGCATCACTAAATGACCTGAAAATACCACTGATTGATGAAATATCACTATACTCAGCTATAGACATGGTGTCTTGTGTAGGAACAAGTAACTTATTTATATCCGCACTAAAACTAATTTTATTATAGTCATCAATCGGATATTCAAATGAGCCTCCCAAACGAAGGTTGGTAGGAATAAAATAACTGGTTTCCTTTTCATCATAAGAGATTTTAGATCCAATATTAGAAATATTAAAACCAAAAGCTAAATTCCCGTCTCCGCTTGACATATATATAGGTGTTTTAAAATAACCAGCAATATCCGCAGCAAAAGCATTGCCTGGATACATTTCTGTACCTCCACTCAAATTTACTCCACTATTCAAATCTGACCGAATATAACGAAAAGCCACTGAACCTGAAAATTTAGTTGAAAGCAAACGTGAATAGGCAATATCGAATGCAAACTCATTAGGATGAGCAGCACCTTGAGGATAACCAAATTCATCCATTATATCAATATCACCTAAAGAAAAATAACGAAGGGATGCACTTACCGATTGAAGAGGATCGAATTTCCAAAAACCAGCTAAATAGTATAAATTAATATCACTGACTAATTTGCTAAGCCAGGGAGTATATGAGAAAGCAACTCCTGCACTACTTTCCATAAAAGCATACTTGGCTGGATTCCAATACTGGGAATTTACATCGACTTGCGTAGCAGCTCCTACGTCACCCATTGCACCAGCTCGAGCATCAGGAGCAATAGTTAATGAAGGTACTGCTGTAATAACAGGATTATTTTTCTGAGAAAAACTATAAAAAGCTAAAAAGAAACAAACACTCAAAATTGAACATCGTTTTTTCATTCGTTCTTATTTATTTAGTTACTAATAGATTATTTTAAAAAATGTATTTTATACAAACGTGATTTTTAATTTTTATTGTCCAACAACAATGATTTTATTTGTCTTCGAAGTCATTTCGCTATTAGGTGTTTTAATGCTAACACGATATAAATAAATACCATTTTGTACTCGTTTGTTATCGGCACCTTTTAAGTCCCAGGTAATATCGTCAATAGAAGATTGAGAGAATGACCAAATTTTTCGGCCAGTAATATCAAAAATTTCTACCGTTGTAATTAATTGCGTTTCTGGTCGATCATGATTGATAACGATCTTTGCTCTTTGCTGAACAGGATTTGGATAAGTGTAAACCGAGAAAATTACAGGTTTTAAGCCTTTTACTACTTCAAAGTCAAGCGTTTGCGTAGAAGAATTATTTAATAAATCCCACGCTCTGAAAGTTAAAGTATGTTTTCCTTCTTTCAGTTCAGGAAGTTTATAAGAAACGCTTCCACTCGTATAGCTATTTTCTTCTGATTGATAATAATCATTCAAAATATAAGAAGTTAGAGGATTTGCATCAATAATTAATACCAAATCATGCCCAATGCCACTTCCTACTGCATTGATGCCATGTTCATCTTCCAGATGAGCTACAAATAAAGGAGTTTCATTTACTTTGCCACCTGAAACAAATTCGGGGGAATTCAAATAAATTGTTAATTCGGGACCAATTGTATCATTTACATAACTTTGTGAACTGCCTCCTACAAGGAAATTTTCAAAATAGCCCTGTGCTTCATAATCATGGTCATCATCATAAGCATAATAATTAATTCTTCCGGTTCCATAATTATATTTGATGTCTTTGGGAAGCATGAAAGTAAAGGAGAATTCTCCATTTTTCACATCTGTTTTTCCAGCAAACAAAGTGTTTGGACGATCATAATAAGTAAGAGCTCCATCTTTTTCATTGTTCAAAGTAGTGATTTTTTGTAATTTATCATAAACAACTACTTCAATTTTTCCATTAAAATCAGGTATTTTATTTCCAACATTATCACTAATATAGCCTTCAATTGTTGTTACAGACAAAGCTTTCAATGTATCGTTTCCTAACTGGGTATTTCCATTTATTTTACTAGTCACCACTGAAAATTTATCTGGATAATTTAACATTACCGCAGGATCACCTACATATATGTAACAAAGTTTATTAATTTCAGCCCCAATTTTGTTTTTAGCCATTCTTACAGCATCTCCTACGCGCAGGTGATTTTCATTTTCCTTTTTAAATAAACTTTCAACAAAATACTTATTAATATAAAAATTTTGAGATGCATATACAGGTCGAGCGGCCGAAAGAAGTCCAATACCACCTCCTGAAGGATTTAAAACAACGTGTTCACCAGCAGAAATTGGTTTGATATCAAATTGAAGAAAATCGCATGTAGCTGCCATCCATATAGCCAGATATTGATTAGTTAAATTTTTTATATCAGCAGTTGTAAGTATCGCTTCATTTGTCCAGCCACCAGAATTAGCATGACCCATAAAATCAAGCAAAAACATACCTGAACGTAATAAATTCTGGAAACGACTTTTTGCTACGGGATAAGATTGCCCGCTTGCATTTACTTCCTGTACAAAAGCATCTAAATAAATTTTATTAATTTGATAACCAGGATACAATCGTGCTATGGAAGTGGCTATGCTATCAGCCTGCGTCATGTGCAAGGCATAATCTCCATCATCAGCAAGAAAACAAAGTTGATTTTTCCAGATTCCCTTTCCTTTATTTTGAATATAATTAACCGTTTTATTTACGATATCAGTAGCTTGTTGGTCTGTTGAAACGGGGAAACGTCCCACGCCAATATCTAATAAATTTGAAGTCAAGTCTATACCTTCATTATCATCTAAGAAACCAAAATAATCATCTGTAATATAAGAAGAAGTAATAACAAGCGAATTATCAGCTTGATAAGTCAATATCAGATTATCACCTGAGTTAGTAATAATTCCTCGATTATCGTAAGAGCCACGCCCAAAAAGCAACAAATATTTTGGTAAATCATCAGGTCGATTGGCATTCAAAGCTCTGTCGTAAAACATTTTCATTATCCAGCGATAAGCAGTAGCATCTGGTGTCCCGGAAGAAAATTCATTGTAAACTTCTTCGGTAGTAGCTACAGCCACTCTTAAATTATCTTTTTCACGATGAGTTTGGGCTAATTTTTCTGCTTGTGACTTGAAATTTGGATGAACGATAATAACCATATCAACAGGCTGGAGCCCATGCAAATTCTGGTTTACAACCTTACCCACTGTTTCGGGCGTACTAAAAGAAGAACCAGCAGTTGGATCAATAGCCAAATAGGTATGCAATTCGTAACCTGGAGCAGTGAATTGTAATGTATTATCATTCACCATAGTAAATGGCACTCGTGTAATATTTTGTGGATCAGTAATATCCCATATTTGAATATTACTGTTAATATTACTGAGAATATAATTATTATAGTTGGAGGATTTATTTAGATAATCTACATTTTGAAATTGCATTACAGAGCCACTCATTTGTAATCTTCGACGCGCATTGACTTCAATATAATTTAAGTAACCTGTTGATGTAGAAGTAGATTTATTATAATCAATTTTAAAATTTAAAGTTTCACTATTGGGAGTGAAAATATAAGATCCTGTAGCAGCCTTGCCCATTTCGTAATGATCTCCTGATATTTTTTGAACAGTCAAAGATTTCGATTGAGTATTATTTAAACTAATTGTAAAGGAGGAATTTGCTGACGAAGTTGCAGCAACGTCCACCGTAACTTTTGTGGTATTGGTATATAAAATATTAGGGAAATTAAAAGAAAATTCATAACTAGTTCGCGTATTAAAAATTTCTCCATAAAATTCTTTTCCAGAACTACACAAATTAACTTGATCCTTTTCGTAAACCTGATAATCAGTAAATTCTGTAATCTGATGAATCACAGCGTCTGAAGGAACTTCAATTGTTTTTTCTTCTATTTTTTTGCCAACTCCTGCATCAGAAGTAATAAAATAATATCCATATAGGGAATAAGGATTATTTACATGTACAAATTTTGATTTTGCCTCATCATAATACCATTTCACAGGTCCTTGTGCATAGAATAAAATATAATCACCGGTGTTGAAAATACCATCCTTTCCTTTTTCCATCCAGATGGCTACTTCAGGCAAATCATCAATCTTATTTTTGAGAAAACTTTGTTCCAAAACACCACCTCCATAACCAAAAACTCGAACATTGGTAGGATTTATTCCCATTTTAACCAAATCGTCATACGTAATTTTATAAATACCATTATTAGCAACTTTAATTTTTACAAATTTCCCTTGAGCCAATACCGAAGAAGTTGCATAAGTGTGAAGAGTGGATGCCTTAGCTTTTTGCGGAGCACTTGTTTTTTTGATCACCAGATCGAAACTTAACAATTTAAAATACTGACCTTCCCGTTCAACAAAAGGCAATATATTTACGCTAAAAAAAGAAACTCCTTTTTCAATAGCTACATTCGATTTTATTTCTGGCTCAGCAACAAAAGAATATTGTTCTACAATTTTTAGTTCATCCGGCGCCACAGGAATCCATACTGGATTTGTTATGGAAGCTTCGTAGGAAAAGGAAGGTTCCATTTCCTGTTTATAGTTAAAATATGGCAGAAAATTATCAGAAGGATAGCAAGCATTTTCAAAAGAAATAACATTGATATAGCTTGAATCAGCAAACCATTTTTGAACGCCTATCCAGTTGATTTTTTGAGCAAATGAAAAAGTTGTTTGAGCTTCACTTTTTCCAACAAAAAGTAGCAAGGGAAAAAACAGAAACAGAAAATGTTTTATTCTCATAAAATGAATTACCTCACAATACAAAGTTAACAGATATGAAACGCTAAAAAAAATTATTTATTATTTGAACTGAATTTTGAAATTATTTAACAAAAAAATCAAACATTTTTTCCTCAAAAATATAACCTTCCAAATGGTCTCCTACAGAAACTTTTCCCACTCCCGCAGGGGTACCCGTAAATAAAATATCCCCAATTTTTAAGGTAAAAAACCGACTCACATAAGCAATCAATTCATCAATGGAAAAAATCATATCTTTTGAATTGCCTCTTTGAACAGTTTTCTCATTTATATTCAAATGAAAAGAAATATCCTGTAAATTTTTAAAATAACTGATAGGCAAAAAATTACCAATAACAGCCGCATTATCAAAAGCCTTGCAAATTTCCCATGGTTTTCCTTCGGCTCTTAATTTTCGTTGTAAATCACGAGCGGTAAAATCTACTCCTAACCCAATTTCATTGTAATAACGAGAAGCAAATTTCGTCGCAATATTTTTACCTAAACGATTGATTTTTACAATCAATTCCGTTTCATAATGCAACTCGTTGGTAAAATCTGGAATATAAAAAGGCTTGTTGTTTTTCAGCACTGCTGTATCAGGTTTTATGAAAACAACTGGCTCTCCTGGATTAGTAGTATTAAGCTCCTTATTGTGTTCAGGATAATTTTCTCCAATACAAATTATTTTCATTTTAATTTCTTATTTCTAAATTTTATTTCCCCAAAATGGCATTCAATCTGTTAAACATAACTGCCAAATGAGCATAAATAGAAGTATTTTGTACCACCACATTTTCAGGAACCCGTATGCGAAAAGGAGTAAAATTCCAGATAGCTTTTATGCCGCCATCAACTATTAATTCAGCCATTTTTTGAGCCTTATCGACAGGAACGGTTAAAATTCCAATAATCACTCCTGTTTGTTTTTGCAATTCTGGAAAATGATCAATATGATGAATAGGAATTTTATTAATGCTCGTGCCTATTAATTCATATTTTACATCAAAACCTGCAACGATTTTTAAACCAAATTGTTCTAAACCGTTATCATGCATCAAGGCTCCACCCAAATTCCCTACTCCAAACAGGAAAGCTTTATGAGAAACATTAAATCCTAAAAAACGTTCCAGTACATAAATAAGTTCCTTGATATCATAACCTACACGGGTACGACCTGAAATCTTGACAAATGACAAATCCTTTGCCACAATGGAAGCGTCAATAGCAATATCATTGGCAATTTGCGTAGAAGATAAAAAAGTTTCTCCTTTTTCAAGCATCAATTTTGCATAAGCTAAATACCACGGCAAACGACGCAAAGTAGGTTCAGGGACTTTAAAATCCATATCTGGTTTGTTATTGGTCACTTCAATGGCATTGTAAACATTTTATCTCACAAAAATAATCATTTTTTTTATTTATCTCTTCTTTACGTTATTTAATTCTACTAAAAGAATCCTCCTTCATTTATTGATTGAAATTAATTAACTTTGCAAATTTATACTAATGTAAATGTAAAAATTTAGGAGGAAAAAACTTAAATTAATAACTTTCAATTTATTATGGAATATAATTTTAAGGAAATCGAGGTAAAGTGGCAAAATTACTGGAACGAAAATAACATTTACAAGACCGAAATAGACTTAACTAAACCCAAATATTATGTATTGGATATGTTCCCTTATCCTTCGGGAGCAGGTCTTCATGTAGGACATCCACTCGGTTATATTGCTTCTGATATTTATAGTCGTTATAAAAGGATGAAGGGATTTAATGTACTTCATCCCATGGGATTTGATGCCTTTGGTTTACCAGCAGAACAGTATGCCATTCAGACGGGACAGCATCCTGCTATAACAACGAAGAAAAATATTGAACGTTATCGGGAACAACTCAATAAAATCGGTTTTTGCTACGATTGGAGTCGCGAAATTCGTACTTGTGATCCAGATTATTACAAATGGACACAATGGGCTTTTATTCAAATGTTTAAACATTATTACGACGAAAAATTACAAAAAGCCCAACCCATCACTTTGTTGATTGAACATTTTGAAAAATATGGTACTGAAAATCTAACTGCTGTTGGTACAATAGAATTGAATTTTACTGCTGATGAATGGAAAGCAATGAGTGAAAAAGCTCAACAGGAAATTCTGTTGAATTATCGCATTGCTTACCTTGCCGATACGAAAGTAAACTGGTGTCCAGCGTTAGGAACTGTTTTAGCCAATGATGAAGTAAGCGAAGGTGTTTCCATTCGCGGTGGTTATCCAGTGGAACAACGCGTGATGCGGCAATGGTGTTTACGCGTTTCAGCGTATGCTCAACGTTTGCTCGATGGTTTGGAACAAATTGATTGGTCTGAATCATTGAAAGAAACTCAACGAAACTGGATTGGAAGAAGCGAAGGAGCCGAACTTCGTTTTACCATTAAAGGGAAAAATGTAAGTTTCGATGTATTTACCACCCGACCCGATACAATTTTTGGCGTAACTTTTATGGTGCTTGCTCCTGAAAGCGAGCTGGTTAAAATCTGCACTACACCTGAACAAAGCAAAGAAGTAGAAGAATATTTAGAGGCAACAAAAAAAAGAACTGAGCGAGAAAGAATTGCCGATAGACAAGTAACTGGTGTCTTTACTGGCTCTTATGCCATTCATCCTATCACTGGAAAAGAAATTCCTATCTGGATTTCTGATTATGTTCTTGCCGGCTATGGCACCGGAGCTATTATGGCTGTTCCTGCACATGACAGTCGTGACTATGCTTTTGCAAAACATTTTAATTTGCCCATCATTCCCTTGATAGAAGGTTGCGATGTCAGCAACGAAAGCTTTGATGCCAAAGAAGGAATTATGATAAATTCTGAATTTTTGAATGGACTTTCTGTACCAGAAGCGATTGAAAAAATAAAAAAATATATTACAGAAAAAGGAATGGGTCGTGTAAAAGTAAATTATCGCATTCGTGATGCTATTTTCAGTCGTCAACGATATTGGGGCGAACCTTTCCCGGTTTATTATAAAGATGGTATGCCTTACGTGCTGGACGAAAAAGAACTTCCATTGGTTCTTCCCGAAATTGATAAATATCTTCCTACTGAAAATGGTGAGCCACCCCTGGCAAGAGCCAAAAACTGGAAAACAAAAGAAGGTTATCCACTGGAAGTTTGTACCATGCCTGGTTTTGCAGGTTCTTCTGCTTATTATTTGAGATATATGGATCCTCATAATGATGAAGCATTGGTAAGTCGTGAAGCAGATGAATACTGGCGAGACGTGGATTTATATCTCGGTGGAACAGAACATGCTACAGGTCATTTGATTTATAGCCGATTCTGGAACAAATTTTTATTTGATATCGGTGTTGTTTGCGAAGAAGAACCTTTCAAAAAGTTGATTAATCAGGGAATGATTCTGGGAAGAAGTAATTTTGTCTATAGAATTAAGGATACCAACACATTTGTTTCCTATCATCTTAAAGATCAATATGATACAACTCCCATTCATGTAGATATAAATCTGGTGGACAATGATATACTCGACATAGAAAAATTTAGAGACTGGAATCCAGAATATAAAAATGCCGAATTTATTCTGGAAGATGGCAAATATATCTGCGGCTGGGCAATTGAAAAAATGTCTAAATCAATGTACAATGTGGTTAATCCTGATGATATTATTGAAAAATATGGTGCTGACACGTTGCGACTGTATGAAATGTTTTTGGGACCGATTGAACAGTCCAAACCGTGGGACACGAAAGGAATTGATGGCGTATATCGTTTTCTGAAAAAATTATGGAACTTGTTTTACAAAGAAGAGCAATTTTTGGTTAACCAAGAACCAGCTACTTTAGAAGAATTAAAAACGCTTCACAAAACCATTAAAAAAGTTACTTTTGATATTGAGAATTTTTCGTACAATACTGCTGTTTCAGCATTTATGATTTGTGTAAATGAACTAACAGCGTTAAATTGTCATAAAAAAGAAATATTGGAACCGTTGGTTATTTTGTTGGCGCCTTTTGCTCCACATATTGCAGAAGAACTTTATCATGCTATGGGAAATGAAGGAACTATTTTTAATGCTTCTTTCCCACCATGGAATGAAAATTATTTGATAGAAAATAAGGTGAAGTACCCCATCTCTTTTAATGGAAAAGTACGTTTTACACTGGAGTTGTCTGCAAATATGGAAACAAAAGAAATTGAAAAAGTTGCATTGGAACATCCTCAAACCATTAAATTGCTGGCAGGGAAAACACCAAAAAAAGTAATCATTGTTCCAGGCAAAATTGTCAATATTGTTTTTTAAAAAGTAAGCCTTTCTTTAGCAAAAAAGAATATGAATATCAAATCCATCACTAAAAAAAATTGGATTACTATTCGAGAATATGTTCTGATTACTTTCGGATTATTGATGTATGCCTTTGCGTGGAAGGGTTTTTTATTGCCTCATCAAATCACGGGTGGCGGCGTTACCGGTATTGGAGCAATTGTTTATTATGCCACAGGAATTCCAATTTTTCTGACTTATTTCAGCATTAATTTAATTTTGCTTATTGCAGCATTAAAAATCATTGGCTTTAAATTTAGTGTACGCACTATTTATGGCGTTATTGCTATCACGCTATTTTTTGCTGTAATTCCACAGGCTAAAACTGGCACTTTTGTTGCTCCAAACGATAACTTTATGGCTTGCGTTCTGGGAGGATTAATCTCGGGAACAGGATTAGGAATAGTTTTTCTTAACAATGGCAGCTCGGGTGGAACAGACATTATTGCAAAAATTGTGAATAAATATAGAAATATCACATTAGGAAGAGTGTTGCTGTATTGCGATGTTTTGATTATCTGTTCTTCTTATTTTTTTTCATTTGGTAGCCTGGAAAAAGTGGTTTACGGTTTAACCAACATGGCTATTGCTAATCTTTCCATCGATTGGGTTATCAATGGTGTACGGCAATCGGTTCAGTTTTTTATTTTTTCAAAAGAATATGATAAAATTGCCACGCGAATCAATGAAGAAATTCATCGCGGAGCCACTATTTTGGAAGGTACTGGCTGGTATTCTAAACAACCGGTTAAAGTAGTGACGGTTATTGCTCGCAAAAATGAATCGCAAAGAATTTTTCGAATTGTTAAGGAAGTTGATCCTGATGCTTTTGTTTCGCAATCGTCTGTCATTGCCGTTTATGGCAAAGGATTCGATGTGATGAAAACAAAATAAATCTTATCTTTATTGTCAAAACAAATGGGTGATAATTTAAAACAAAAAACCCTCGATGCTCTTACCTGGAGTGCTATTGACAGATTTGGTCAACAAATCATTCAAGTCATTATTGGCATCATCGTCGCCCGTTTGCTGTCGCCTGACGATTATGGACTGATGGGAATGATTATGATTTTTGCCGCACTGTCATTTGTGTTAGTAGAAAGCGGTTTTGGGCAAGCACTAATTCGTAAAAAAGACGCTTCTGAAATTGATTTTAATACCATTTTTTATTTTAACATTCTTATTTCCATCGCATTATATGTTCTGCTTTATTTTCTATCACCTGCCATTGCTCGCTTTTTTCATCAGCCACAATTAATCAAAATAGGAAGAATTATTTTTATTTCCTTGCTGTTCAATGCTTTTTATCTGGTACCATTTACACAAAAAGTGAAAGAAATGGATTTCAAATCTATAGCTAAAATCAATATTTTTTCCGTTTTTTTAAGTGGAAGTGCCGGTGTAACACTGGCTATTTTGAAATTTGGCGTATGGGCATTAGTGATTCAACAAATTTCTTTTCATTTTTTTAGAATGATAGGTTATCATTTTTTTGTAAAATGGAAACCTAAAAAGTTGTTTTCTTTTTCTATTATTAAAGAATTCTGGAGTTTTAGTGTTCATATTTTAGGTTCTTCTATCCTAACAGTTATTTTCAATAATTTATACGTTTTCATTCTCGGTAAATATTACCAAAGAAAAGATGTTGGGTATTATTCTCAAGCTAACAAACTAAGTGAAACAGTCAATTTCACTTTTCAGCAAATATTGGGAAGCACTTATTCCATGTTTAGCCAAATTCAGGATAATAATGAACGATTGAATCGTATCTTTAAAGTAATGATCAAAAGAACTGCTTTGGTAACTATTCCTGTGATATTTACCTTTATTGTAATTGCCTATTCTTTAATTTATGTTCTGCTTTCAGCAAAATGGTTGCCTTCCGTTCCTTATGTTCAGATTTTGTGTCTGGCAGCATTATTTAATCCTTTTTATACACTCAATATCAATGTTTTAAATGCAAGAGGAAAATCAAAAACAACTTTTCGGATCGAAATCATTAAAAAAGGACTCATTTTACTTTCAGCGATCATTTGCTTTAAATGGGGAATATTCATTATGCTAGGCGCTTATGCTTTTATCAATTTCCTGGCTTATTTACTTTCACTTTTCTCCGTAAAAAAAGAAATTCATCTAACCATTAAAAGTCAAATTGAAACGCTTGTTCCCGGTTTACTGATTGGTTTAATTCTTGCCTTGTTTGGGGCAGGAATTGCGTGGCTGTGCAAAAATCTTTTTGTAGAATTTTTTGTGCAATTGGCAATTGTTTGTTTGCTTTACTTTTTCATTATAAGAAAATATCAAAATGACTTTTACAATGAAGCCATTGAATTCGTTCAAAGTAAAGTAAAAGCTTTCAAGAAATAATTCTTCACCTGTTTTTTTAAAACTTGTTGCCTATTAGCAAGCCTCTGACTGCAACAAAAACGAACAGAAATTGTGCTTTCTTGCAAATTAAGAGTTTCGTTTTTATTGCTGGCCAGACAAAATGTTTCATTAAGAAAAAACAATTAAAAATCACCTTCTTATAAGTGAAATTTATTAACTTTGCAAAGTCACCAAATTTTTGAATAGAAAAAATGAATGATGATTTAACAAACGTGAGGGTAAGATTTGCACCAAGTCCAACCGGACCTTTACACATTGGCGGTGTGCGGACGGCATTGTACAATTTCCTTTTTGCCAGAAAGAACAAAGGAACCATGTTATTAAGAATTGAAGATACCGATTCAAACAGATTCGTTCCCGGTTCAGAAGAATATATCATTGAATCATTAAACTGGCTGGGAATAGAAATTGATGAAGGCATTGGTGCCAAAACGGCAGGAAAATATGGTCCTTATCGACAAAGCGAAAGAAAAGAAATCTATAAACAATATGTCAGGCAATTATTAAATGACGGAAAAGCTTATCTTGCTTTCGATTCAGCTATTGAACTGGCAGCAAAGCGGGCGGAAATAGAAAATTTTCAGTATGATGCGAACACACGAAATGAAATGTGCAATTCTTTAACATTGCCTCCTGAAGAAGTTAAAGCAAGAATTGCCAATGGAGAACAATATGTTGTTCGCATCAAAATTGAACCGAATGAAGAAATTACAGTAAATGATTTAATTCGTGGGGAAGTAACCATTCATTCTTCTGTTATTGACGATAAAGTAATTTATAAATCGGTAGATGAATTGCCTACTTATCATCTGGCAAACGTAGTGGATGATTATTTAATGAAAATAACCCACGTCATCCGTGGTGAAGAATGGTTGCCTTCTTCGCCTTTACATGTGTTGCTGTATCGTTATCTTGGCTGGGAAAAAGAAATGCCGCAATTTGCTCATCTTCCGCTTTTGCTCAAACCTGATGGCAAAGGCAAACTCAGCAAACGAGATGGCGACAGACTCGGATTTCCTGTTTATCCACTCAACTGGGTTGATCCAAAAACAGGCGAAGTTTACAAAGGTTTTCGTGAAGCTGGTTATTTTCCTGAAGCGGTTGTAAATTTTCTTGCTTTGTTGGGCTGGAATCCTGGAACGGAACAGGAAATTTTTACAATGGAGGAATTAATCGAAAATTTTTCGCTGGATCGGGTCAGCAAAAGCGGAGCAAAATTTGACTATGAAAAAGCCAGATGGTTCAATCACAAGTATTTGCAAATGAAATCGGATGAAGAATTGGCAGATACTTTTCAACGAATGTTGGTTGAAAAAGGATTTGTTGAAGATTCGGACAGAGTGCTTAAAATTGTCTCTTTAATTAAAGACCGGGCAAATTTTATTACTGATTTATGGGAACAATCTCATTATTTTTTTGAAGCTCCAACGCAATATGATCCAAAAGCGGTAAAAAAATGCTGGAAACCAGAAATTGTTCCACATTTAATTGAACTGGCTGATTTCCTTGAAAATATTCAAGATTTTTCTGCTGAAAATCTTGAAATTGAAATTAAAAAATGGCTGGCAGAAAAAAATTATCCGCTTGGAAATTTAATGAATGCTCTTCGATTGTCGCTGGTAGGTGAATTAAAAGGACCTTCGATTTTTGAAATTGTGTCGCTATTGGGAAAAGAAGAAACGATAAAGCGGATTCAAAAAACCATCAAAGAAATTAATATGTAAAAAGCCGAATGCAGAAACGTTATTTTGATGCTTTTCAATATATTAGCGAACAAGCCTATACTACTGAAAAATATATTTTACCTTTTATTCAAACCATAAAAAAAATCAATTCGTCCACTCGCGTTCTTGAAATCGGTTGTGGTGAAGCTGGAAATCTAAAACCTTTTCTTGATGCTGGTTGTAAATGTACAGGCATAGATATTAGTTCTGTTAAAATAGAAAAAGGCAAGGAATTTTTTACAACGCATCCGCTGGTAGAAAATTTGACATTAATCTGTCGAGATATTTATCAAATAAACAATGAGTTGCATGATTTTGACATTATTATTTTGCGTGATGTTATTGAACACATGCCTGACAAAGAGAAACTTCTCGATTTGTTAAAAGAATGGCTGGCTATTGATGGTATTATTTTTATTGCTTTTCCACCGTGGCAGAACCCTTTTGGCGGCCATCAACAAATTTGTGAAAGTAAATTTTTGTCCGTTTTACCTTATTTTCATTTGTTACCTGTTTCAGCATATAAAAATATTTTGAGATTTTTTGGTGAAAAAGAAGGAAAGATCACAGGTTTATTAGAAATCAAACAAACGGGCATTAGTCTGGAAAATTTCGAGCAATTGGTGAAAAAAAATGATTTTCAAATTCTAAAGAAAGTGTTATATTTCATTAATCCCAACTATGAAATTAAGTTTGGATTAAAACCACGTAAACTTTTCTCTGTTTTTGCTGATATTCCTTATTTTAGAAATTTTTACACAACAGCAGGTTATTATATTCTCCAGCCTCAAAAAAGAGAATTAGCATGAAAAAGGTTCTGATTATTACTTATTATTGGGTGCCGAGTGGAGGAGCTGGTGTTCAACGCTGGGTGAAATTTACTAAATATTTGCGAAACTTTGGCTGGGAACCAATTGTTTATACGCCTCAAAATCCCGAATATCCCGTACTTGACCATTCGCTCGAAAAAGATGTGCCGCCCGATATGGAAGTAATTAAAACGCCTATTTGGGAACCTTACAATATTTATCGAAACTTGATGGGCAAAAAAAATGAGCCGATCAATGCCGGTTTTATTTCGGAAAATAAAAAATCAGGCTGGAAAGAAAGATTTTCCATCTGGATTCGGGGGAATTTTTTTATTCCCGACCCCCGACGTTTTTGGGTAAAACCTTCAGTGAAATTTTTGAAAAAATATATTTCCGAAAACCAGATAGATGCGGTTGTTACTACCGGACCTCCTCAATCCATGCATTTGATTGGACTGGGATTGAAAAAAAATTTTCCAACTTTAACGTGGCTGGCCGATTTTCGTGATCCCTGGACCCATATCGATTTTTATG
>JAGPGD010000023.1 GCA_018056165.1 Paludibacteraceae bacterium
GATGAATGCTCTTGAGGTTTTAGCGTATTATCACTGTCGTTTTCAAATGGAATTCAATTTCAGAGATGCCAAACAGGCTACCGGATTGAATCATTCTCAGGCAAGAGATTTGGACAAACTCTATTTTTACTTTAACGCATCACTTACAACGGTCAATATTGCAAAGATTATACACCTGTGCGATAAAAAGAACGCAGAACAACCTTTCTCTATTGCCAACTATAAATTGTTGTATCACAATGCTTTTATGTTGAATCGATTTATTGAGGTTTTCGGTGTAAAACCTAAAGCCCTAAAAAGTCACCACCTTGTCAAAGAACTTCTGTATTTCGGTATTAAAGCTGCTTAATCTTAATTTTTTCCTAACGAACTATTGTTATAATAGAAATGATAAATAGTTTTAAATCAATCAACTTTCAAAGAACTCGTTCATTTATGTTTTTATTAAGCTAATTATTTCTTTTGCAATAAGTTCATCAGCATCTTTATGAGCAAATTGTTTAATATTTTGACTCAATTTTTTTAATTGATTTTCATCATTTATTATTTCTAAGGCTCTTGGTATCAAAGTATTTTTTGCTTCAGCATCTTTGATCATAATAGCCGCTTCCTTTTTTACCAGTGCCAAAGCATTTTTTGTTTGATGATCTTCGGCAACATTAGGCGAAGGTACCAAAATGGCTGCTTTACTCAAAAGACTTAATTCTGAGATAGAGCTGGCTCCAGCTCGAGAAACGACTAAATCAGCTATGGCATAAGCAAAATCCATTCGGGAAATAAAATCTGTAATCATAAAAGTAGGTGATAAAAATTTTTCTGCTATTTTTAATGCTTCATTTAGATAATACTTGCCTGTTTGCCAAATAATTTGAATGTCACTTTGTGCTAATTCTTCCAGATGAGAAATGACACTTTCATTAATGGTTCTCGCCCCCAAACTTCCTCCTAAAATTAACAGCGTTTTTTTATTGGGCTGAAAACCAAAAAATTCATAGGCTTCTTTTTTTTTAGGTTCAATGAAAAGTAATTCCTGACGAACTGGATTACCAGTTAAAACAATCTTATCTTTAGGAAAAAATCGTTCCATGCCTTCATAAGCAACGCAAATACAACTGGCTTTTTTGGCTAAAAATTTATTAGTAACTCCTGCATAAGAATTTTGTTCCTGAATAACAGTTGGAATACCTAAAATATTGGCAGCCAATAAAGTAGGGGCACTTGCATACCCTCCTACTCCAACTACTACATCGGGTTTAAATTGATGTATTATCCGGCGAGCCATTATAAAACTTCGAAAAAGATTAACCAATACTTTTATATTTTTAAATAAGTTTTTTCTGTCTAAACCGCTTATAGGAAGACCTTCAATGGAATAACCCGCAGCAGGAACACGTTCCATTTCCATTCGACCTGTTGCTCCAACAAACAAAATATCAGCCTCAGGTAACAATCTTTTGAGTGCATTTGCAATACTGATGGCTGGGAAAATGTGTCCCCCCGTACCTCCTCCACTAATAATAAATCTACTCATTCTGTAAACTGCTGACTATCAATGCACTGTGATTTCTAATAAAGAAATTCCTTAAAATTGACTATCCTCGCCGCAAGCAGCGAGGTATTACGCCAATTTTATGGCTTCGCCACCGGAATTTCTAAAAAAATAAAAACAAAAGCTACCCCAACGCAAGCATCGGGAATTCTTACGATTAATGTCTAAATTTTTTATTTTTAATTTCATAATTTATTAAAAATAAACTCTTTCCAACATTTAATTTATTTTAAAAGTATTATACAAATTTAATTCAATTCTTCAAACTTCACAACAGGAATATCTTCACTTTCATTTTCAGCATCAGAATTTGAAACGTTTTTTTCTTCCTTTAGTTGCCGAGTGACGCCCAAAATAATTCCAAAATAGATACAAGTAATCAATATGGAAGTTCCCCCTCGACTAATCAAGGGAAGCGGTTGCCCTGTCACAGGTCCTAAGCTGGTGGCTACTGCCATACTCACAAATGCTTGCAAAACAATCATCAGTGAAAGTCCCATTACCAGCAGTGCAGGAAAAACCGTTGGGCTCTTTAAAGCAATCATTCCAGCTCGGAACAGAAGTATTAAATAAAGTAAAATAACGCCGATGCCTCCAATTAATCCCATTTCTTCAACAATGATGGCATAAATAAAATCGGAATAAGCTTGAGGTAAATAGTCGCGTTCTACACTATTGCCAGGAAAAACACCTGCTACTCCTCCTCGTGCAATAGCTATTCGCCCGTGTTGAACTTGCCTGTTCTCGTCGGTAATCACATATTTCTCTGTTTCCTTATCTTTTTCAGAAACATATCTATCAATGCGTGCTTTCCAAGTGTAAGCTCTATCAAATACTTTTGGCATGGAAGTTTCAGGAACGATTTTAATAGTAAAATATGCCAGAACTAAAATGACAAACAAACTCCCCAATAAAATTCCCAATCTTTTCAATGAGATTTGTCCAATAAACATCATAATAAACACTACTGCAAAAAGTAAAAGAGCAGTTGAAAAATTTTCGAATAAAATCAAAGGACAAACAATAGCTAACATTAAAAGAATATTTAGAAAATATTTTTTTTCAGTAGTTTTATCTTTAATTCTCGAAATCAAATCCGCAGTTACAATAATCACACAAAGTTTGGCTAATTCTGATGGTTGAAATTGTATACCGAAAATTTCTATCCATCGGGTAGCATCATTTTCACTTTTTCCTTTCAGCAAAACAAATATTAACAAAACAATGGACAAAATAACGCCAAGATATGCTAAAAGTCGGATATATTTATAAGGAATCATATGAACAAAAAAAACAAGTAAAGCTCCTCCAAACAAAAAACCAATATGTCGCAAAATGGGAACTGTTGTGCTGGCAGCTTTGTAAGCCAGCGTACTGGAAGCACTATACATTTCAATTATTGAAATAATGCATAAAAAGAGAAATACTAACCACAAAGTTGTATCGCCACGTAAATATTTTTTAAGTAATTCTTTCATGTCTTAGCTTATTAATCCAATTTTGGAAAGTTTTATAAATATTTATGCTAGATTTTTCCTTAAAAATGAATTAAAGATTCCTGACATAAGCTTTAAACTGTTTGCCTCGATCTTCATAATTTTGAAATAGATCAAAACTTGCACAACAAGGTGAAAGTAAAACCGTATCGCCATCTGTAGCCATTTCATAAGCTTTTTTTACAGCTTCTTCCATAGAATGAGCATCAGCAATCTGGGCTACTTTCCCATCAAAAAATTTATGAAGACGACTATTGTCAACGCCTAAAAAAACTAAACCTTTTACTTTTTCCTTGACCAGTTTTTCAATTTCTGAATAATCATTTCCTTTATCGGTGCCTCCAAGAATCAGTACCACAGGTGTACGCATACTTTCCAGTGCATACCAGCATGAATTGACATTGGTAGCTTTAGAGTCGTTAATAAAAGTAATGTTATGAACAGTGGCTACGTATTCCAATCGATGTTCCACACCTTGAAAATCCTGCAACGATTGACGAATATTTTCTTTTCGTACATTCATAATAGAAGCTGCAAGTCCTGCTGCCATTACGTTATATTTGTTATGAATTCCTTTTAATGATAATTCGTTTGCATTCATACTAAAAAAAGAATTATGAGTTTTTATAATAAGTTGATTGTCTTCAATATAAGCCATTGTGTTATCTTTTTTATCCAGAGCAAAAGGATATAATTGAGAATTGATTTGACGTTTTTTTAATTCTTTTTGAATTACGGGATCATCTTCCCAAAAAATAAAAGCATCTTTGTCAGTTTGATTCTGGATAATTTTAAATTTGGCATTTACATAATTTTGGAAATTGTAATCATAACGGTCTAAATGATCGGATGTAATATTTAATAAAACAGCTACATCGGGTTTAAAATGATAAGTATTCTCCAATTGAAAACTGCTCAATTCCACTACATAATAATCATGATAAGAAGTTGCCACCTGAAAAGCCAAACTTTGTCCCACATTTCCAGCCAGTCCTACATTATAACCTGCATTTTTTAAAATATGATAAGTTAATATGGTAGTAGTAGTTTTTCCATTACTCCCTGTAATGCCAACTATTTTGGCAGTCGTATAACGACTTGCAAATTCTATTTCAGAAATGATGGGAATATTTTTCCCCATTACTTTTTTTACGATAGGCACTTTATCTGGAATTCCTGGACTTTTCACCACTTCATCGGCAGTAAGTATCAACTCTTCTGTATGATGTTTTTCTTCCCATAAAATATCATATTGATTAAGTAATTGTTTATAATTTTCTTTTATTTCAGAATTATCTGAAAGAAAAACATCAAAATTTTGTTTTTTTGCCAGTATAGCAGCTCCTGTTCCGCTTTCACCACCACCCAATATAACCATACGTTTCATAAAAAATGATTTATCTTATTTTTAATGTAATTATGGTAAATGCCGCCAAAATAGTTCCCACAATCCAGAAACGAACTACAATTTTTGATTCGTGAAGCGGTTGATAAGGTTTCTGAATGAGAGCTTTAATGCCTGCATCACTGCCTACTTGAAAATGATGATGCAAAGGTGTCATCTTAAAAATTCTTCTACCTTCTCCAAAACGTTTTTTTGTATATTTAAAATAACCTACTTGAAAAATGACCGATAAACTTTCAGCGAAAAATATCCCGCACAAAATAGGGATCAATAATTCTTTACGGATTGCCAAAGCAAAAACAGCTATAATTCCACCCAATGTTAAACTTCCAGTGTCGCCCATAAAAACTTGTGCCGGATAAGAATTGTACCACAAAAAACCAATAGTTGCTCCGATAAAAGCTGCAGCAAAAACCAACAATTCACCTACCCCAGGAATATACATAATATTCAAATAACCAGCATAATTAATATTTCCTGAGAGATAAGCTAAAATTCCCAATGTAACCCCCATAATCGCTGAAGAACCTGCACTTAAACCATCCAGTCCATCTGTTAAATTGGCACTATTTGATACAGCAGCCACAACAAAAATGGCAACTAAAACAAATAACAACCAACCATATTTTTGAGCATTTTCTCCTGCTTTTTTAAAAACATCAGCATAATCGAGATCATTATTTTTTACAAAAGGAATAGTTGTTTTTGTTGATTTAATATCCTTTTTTGAATATATAACGCTTTCTACCCTTAATTCTCCTTTGATCTCAGTATTTTCACGAATTACAATATCAGGGCTCAAATACATAATTAAACCAACTATCAATCCTAAACCTACCTGTCCAACAATTTTAAATTTTCCACTTAAACCTTTTTTATTTTTCAGAAAAACTTTTATATAATCATCTAAAAAACCTATGATTCCAATCCATAAAGTAGTTATTAACATTAAAATAATATAGATATTAGTCAAATTAGCAAAGAGTAAAGTTGGAATCACAATAGAAATAATAATGATAATTCCACCCATTGTAGGAGTACCTTTTTTATCCATTTGTCCAGCTAATCCTAAATCCCGAATAGGTTCACCAATTTGTTTTTTTTGCAAGAAAGCAATAATTCGTTTCCCAAAATAAGCAGAAATAAAAAGAGACAGAATGAAAGCAAGAGCAGATTTAAACGAAAGATAATTAAACATTCCTGCACCTGGCATATTAAATGTTTTATCTAAATATTGAAATAAATGGTACAACATCCTATAATTGTTTTTAAATTAAGCATTTATATTTGAGAACCCAATATTTTTATCTTAAAAAAATCGAAAGGGAATCAAGCTATTTTAAAACATTTTTTAACCTCTTCTTTATCATCAAAATGTTGTTTTTTACCCTGAACAATCTGATAATCTTCGTGACCTTTCCCTGCAATTAAAACCACATCACCTGGTTGAGCAAGAGCACAAGCCATTTTAATTGCTTCTTTTCGATCAACAATAGTTAAACATTGTGATTTTTCTTCAGAAGTCAAACCAGCTAACATATCATTCAAAATTTCCATTGGATCTTCAAAACGAGGATTATCAGATGTGAGAATCGCTTTCCAACTACCCTTTACCACTTCTTGAGCCATGAGAGGACGTTTCCCTTTGTCACGATTACCACCACAACCAACTACTGTTATTAACCTGCCTTTACTTTGCAAAATATCATGAATGGTTTCTATCACATTTTTTAAAGCATCAGGCGTGTGAGCATAATCTACAATAACTGTAAATCCTGTTGGAGAATGTAATGTTTCAAAACGACCTGAAACAGGATGAAGTGTACTGATTATTCTTAGAACTTCCATTTCCTCGGCTCCCAATAATACTGCTCCTCCATAAATTGCTGTTAAATTACTGGCATTGAATCTACCAACAAAATTTACATGTACTTGCTTACCATTCATCTCAAGCAACATTCCTTCCCAACTTTGCTCGATAATTTTAGTTTTAAAATCAGCCAAATGATAAAGTGAATAAGTGTGAATCGGAGCTTTTGTATTTTGAACCATTACCAGTCCATTTTTATCATCTAAATTAGTGAGAGCAAAAGCAGTAGAAGGTAAATCATCAAAAAATTGTTTTTTTGCTTTCAAATAATTTTCAAAAGTCAAATGATAATCAATGTGATCACGTGTGAGATTGGTAAAAATACCTCCTTTAAATTCCAGCCCAGCAATACGCCGCTGATCAATGGCATGCGAACTTACTTCCATAAAAGCATATTGACAACCTGCTTCTACCATTTTTGCCAAATATTCATTCAATTCAAGTGGATCAGGGGTTGTGTGGGTTACTTCCATTGGTATTTCATCAATATAATTTCGGACAGTGGACAATAACCCTGCTTTACATCCCAATTTACGAAAAGTTTGATATAAAAGAGTAGCAACAGTGGTTTTTCCATTAGTTCCAGTCACACCCACCAATATCAATTTCGAAGAAGGAAAGCCAAACCAGGCACAAGCTATTTTTCCCAAAACTTCAGCACTGTTTTCGACTTTTACATATGTCACATTCGGATTTAATTTTACAGGATATTCTTCGCAAACAATTGCCACTGCCCCATTTTCAATGGCTGACGGAATAAATTGATGCCCATCAACACTTGTACCACATATAGCAACAAAAACATTCCCTGTTTGAATTTTACGTGAATCAAACTGAATAGACGAAATGTTAATATTCATATCGCCTATCACTTCTAAAAGAGGAATTCCCTGTAAAAGGTTATTTAAAGTCATAACATCTAATTTATTGAAATTATTATTCTTGAAAATTCAATAAAACTGATTGCCCTTTTTGAATTGGCGAGCCGGCTGAAATACTTTGAGAAATCAATTTTCCATAGCCGTTGATTTGTACTTTCAAGCCTAATTTTTCAGCAAGATAGACAGCATCTTTAGCTCCCATATTGGTTAAATCGGGCATTATATTATGCATAATATTAATAGGCTCAATCCTTAACTGGGTTTCAGTATTTACTCTTACATAATCGCTTGGTGAACCAATCACTGAAAGCTGCATTTGAGAAGCAACTGTTTGTAAGTCGCAAAATCTTCCTGAAAAACAATAAGGTAACTTTGGCTTATGTGACAAAGTATCAACTTCCAAATTCTCAGGTTTTGCATTTGATTTTAAAAACATCACACGTTCTGCAATATTTTTAAAAACTGAACCACTCATTTTTCCCCCAGATGGATAACCAATGTGAGGTTCACGAATTACAACAATGCAGGTATATTGGGGATGTTCAGCAGGAAAATAGCCACAAAACGAGACTTGATAGGCTTTTCCACCTGATTTATATCCCAATGCTCCTTTAGAAATTTGAGCTGTACCAGTTTTGCCAGCAATACGAAAATATTTTGATCTCACATTTTTTGCTGTTCCTAATTTACCTTCTATTACACCCAATAAAGTTTCTTGAACAATTTTAAGTACTTCAGGTTTACATATGGAGTGATTGATGGTCTCGGTTTGAAAGGTTTTAACTATTTGTCCATTTTTACTGATCGCCTTTACAAAAAACGGACGGATTAACTTTCCATTATTAGCAATAGCATTATAAAAAGCCAATGTATAAATCGGCGGAATTTGAACTTCGTAGCCAATAGACATCCACGGTAAAGTAGTTTTTGACCAATATCTTGTTTTGTCCAGTGGATGCCTGATTTGTGGTGCTGCTGTACCAGGGATTTCCAACTGCATCGGCACATTCAATTTCATCTGATACAATTTATTTACATAAGCTGCAGGATTGTCACCATAAGCATTGACAATCATTCTGGAAATTCCAATATTGGATGAAGCTTGGATGGCTTCTGCAATGGTTATTTTATGAAATCCTCCTCGACTATAATTGTGATCCTTCATAAAAGAATTGGCATATTGATAAATGCCATTACCAGTATCAATGGTATCCGTAATTTTAACTTTTCCATCGTCCAAAGCTGCTACTAAAGATACTACCTTAAAAGTAGAACCTGGTTCTACTAAATCTGATACTACACCATTTTTATTTTCAGAATAAGTACCATCAGCATTTTTTTGCATATTTACAATGGCTTTTACTTCTCCTGATTGAACTTCCATTAACACTACATAACCAGCCTCTGCATCAAAAGCTTTTAAACTATCCAATAAAACTTTTTCTGCAATATCTTGAAAATCAATGTTAATAGTGGTAATAACATCCTTTCCATCAACAGGTTCTACTTGAACAGTTTCCTGCCAAGAATTTGCAATTT
The DNA here is from genome assembly GCA_018056165.1 of Paludibacteraceae bacterium. Lineage (GTDB taxonomy): Bacteria > Bacteroidota > Bacteroidia > Bacteroidales > Paludibacteraceae > MVYY01. The sequence continues at coordinate 8,741 of JAGPGD010000023.1, forward strand.
TTTGTCTCACCCCTACACCTGGCGTTCCTCTTAACACAGAATCAAAAGCCAGCTCAATTCCATTTTTCCCACCTTTTGATTCATCAGCATAAATATCTCCTATGGTTCGTGAAGCCAGAGAACCAAATGGTTTCACTCGCTCAAACAATTCTTTTGTAAGTAAACCACTTTTGTTTTTTCCTAATCTAAAAAGAGGAAAAGTTTTCAATATTTTCAATTGAGCATAAGAAATGCGCTTGGGATATAAACGATATTCACCGTTTCCTTCAAAATAAGCTTTTGTTATATCATTCTTGTACTGAGCAGCAGATTTATCGCCAAAAAATTTAGACAAGCAGATAGCAACAGAATCAATATTTTCTTTAAAAAGTGCTCCGTCATTTTCATGTAAAGCTGGAACTCGCAAATCCATATAAACGTAATAAGTAGGAATAGAACTTGCCATCAAACTTCCATCGCAAGCATAAATGTTTCCTCTGTTTGGTTTTATAACAATATTGGTTTTTACATTTTTCGCTGCTAATGCCAACCAATGATCACGTTCAACAAACTGAATTACAATAATTTTATATATCACCAGTAAAAAAGCAAGCACTATTAAAAAATATACCAGAGCAAAACGAAGGATAATATTTTTACGATTATTAGCCATTTTTAGTTGACTGAGTCATTTAATATAATCAATGGTTCATTTAGTTCATGAAGATCTATTCCTTTTTCGTTCAACATTTTTAATACATTCGATTGGCGACTAATTTGCATTAGTTGAGCAGAAATAGTTAATGATTCATATTTTTTATCTTGAATTTCTTTTTTTAATTTATTTTGATATACCAACTGTTTTTCATAACTATATCGATTCCCAATGTAAATAATCAGCAGAACTACAATCATAGCAATTAAGCCGAGTTGTCTTGTAAAAAAACGTTTTTTAAAAATATTGCCGTTTAAAATATCCCGAAAAGAACTGGACTTAATTTCTGCCCAATCTTCTTCACGAATAATACTTTTAAAAAATTTTGTAAAAACAGACATTTTTAGTGAATTTAAAAAGTTGTAAAAAACCATTTTTAAATCAAAGATTTTCGTTCGGCTATTCTTAATTTGGCACTACGAGCTCTTGGATTTTGTTCAATTTCATTATTATTAGGAACAATTACTTTATTGTTAATCAACTGAAAAGGTAAAAAGGGATGACCATAAAAATCCTTTTCAATTTTTCCTGCAAAATTACCACTTTTTAGAAAATTTTTTACCATTCTGTCTTCCAATGAATGATAAGTAATAATGACCAGACGACCTTGCGGTTGAAGCACTTGTAATGATTGTTGCAAAAAAGCTTGTAACGCTTCCAATTCATGGTTTACTTCTATACGCAAAGCCTGGAAAACACGCGCCAGATCTTTTTTTTCTTTTTCTTTAGCAAACAACGGTTTTATTAATTCCACAAAAGAAGAAATTTGTATTAAAGGTTGTTTATCACGATTTTCAACAATTATTTTAGCAATTTTTCTGGCATTTCTCAATTCTCCATAATTAAAAAAAATATCAGCCAATTTTTCTTCAGAATAGGTGTTCAACACGTCTGCAGCAGTTAACGGAGATCGTTTGTTCATACGCATATCCAGTTTCCCTTCAAAACGAAAAGAAAAGCCCCGTTCTGAAGCATCAAAATGATGCGATGATACACCCAAATCTGCTAAAATGCCATTTACTTTATCTATTTCAAGATAACGTAAAAAATTTTTTACATAGCAAAAATTACTATGAACAAACGTAAAACGCGAATCATTAAAAGCATTTTTGGTAGCCTCTTCATCCTGATCAAAAGCAATCAATCGCCCTTTTTTATTCAGTTTGTTTAATATTTCACGAGCATGACCGCCACCACCGAAAGTAGCATCTACATAAATTCCATCAGGCTGAATATTCAACCCATTGACTGCCTCGTGCAGCAAAACAGGAATATGATACACTCCCTCGTTCATGGGGATTTTTTTATTCTGATTTCATTAATTTTTCTTTCAACAAACTGGTAAATTCGTCAGACGAAAGTCGAGCTTTTTCATAATGAGCTTTACTCCAAAGGGCAAAACGGTCAATCATTCCCACAAAAACTACTTCGCCATTTTCTATTCCTAACGTTTGAAGATTTTTTTTCGAGACTAAAATCCGCCCCTGCGTGTCTATATCGAGCCATTCAGCATCTGCTACAAACTGCATTAATAAAAGCTCATCGATAGAATTCCATTCGTCCAGCTTTGATTTTAAGTATTCAATTTTTTGATTCCAAACCGCTTCGGGATAAAATATCAAACAATTGTTTTCTTCTTCTTTACGCATTACAATGCGGTCTTTTTCAATATCTCCTAAAAGTTTTCGATAAACCGCAGGGACAAAAATTCTTCCTTTGGCATCTACTTTAGCTTCATATTTTCCGATAAATGTTGACATTAATTGAGATTTTTACTTTACACTGTAAAAATAAAAAAATAAATTTAAATCCCCCACATTTCCCCACAAAAAAATTATCAACAATTAATTAACAGCAAAAAATGCTTTTAAAAACTTTATAAACAGCTTATTGATTATAATTCGATCAGAAAATATTTGATTTAAAATACTTATTATCAAAATGTTATGAATTTTATTTCATAAAAATGGAATTAAGTGGGGAATATTTTTTTACTTATTAACAACTTATTAACAAATAACTTCATCCCAGAATTGTCATTAGGAATATATCATTTATTTAACTGTAGTTTTTAAAGTATTGAAAATCGTTTTAAATTTTTTATACACAACAAACGATGATGTTTTTCTATTAGAGTTGAATTTAGCGGATTAATGATGTTTTTTGGATAGATCTCATCTGATAAGCCAAAAATTGACTAATCTTGAATTTTGAGTTCGCAAGATATAAAGTACAAGTTTGAGTTAAGAGTTTGGAGTTCTGAGATGGAATTCGAGATGCGAGATTTAGTTAATAACCAATAGTTTGTGGTTTTTTGTAAGAAGGAAAAAAATCTGTGCTTCTCCATATTGTAATAAATTAAAATTCATAGAGTTCCATAGAAAAGACATAGAAATGCATAGAGAAAAATCTTAAATGCCAAGCAAAGTAGAAGAACAATTTTATTTGTGTTAAGATAATTAAGCGAAGCGAACTCGCTGAAACAACTATTTCGCTTATACAGATATTTGTCTGTCTATTATTCTAAGAGTAAGAAAAATATTATTTGCTTTTTCCAAGCAAGATACAAGTAAATACTTACGTCAGGAATTTATCAAAAAAGTTAATTGGATTGGGAGCAAAACTCCTAATACAAAATGTTATTCAATAAATTTTAGGCAATTTTTGTCTTGTAGTTTTTTATAAAATTAAGCAAAAGCTCCTTCCATTCATTTTTAAAAAAATAAGTCTAATTTTGATAATGTTTTTTCGGCACAACCTATTATAATTCAAATAATTACAATTTATTTTCTAATAACCGCCATTAGAAATTAAATTCTAATGATAAATTTGGGTTAAAAAAATTGCATTAACTACTTGAATTTACGTTATGAAAGCAAGTTGGTATTAAAAAAAGGAAAACCTTCCATAAAAAATGGCTTAGTTTTCCTTCTTGTAAAAGTTACAGTTTTATTTTTTTACCTGCGGCTTCCGCCTATAAAAATCAAAATATAGTAAACCAGCGTTGCCAGCGATCCCAAAGCTGCTACTACATAAGTATAAGCTGCTGTTTTCAAAGCATCTTTGGCAGGTTCATGTGTTTCGTAGTTAGTAATTCCAGCATCGTTGAGCCATACCAAAGCCCGCTGACTTGCGTTAATTTCTACAGGTAAAGTAATAAAACTAAATAAAGTAGTGATAGCAAATAAAATAATTCCTGCTAACATTAATTGAGGAAATGTGTTGAGAAATATAATCCCTGCCAGCAATACCCATTGCATCCACGAAGAAGCAAAACTAACTACTGGAACCAGTTTGGATCGCAACGTCAGGGGAGCATAAGCCTCAGCATGTTGAACAGCGTGCCCACATTCATGAGCAGCAATCGATGCTGCTGCTACGTTACTCGAATTATAAACTTGTTCACTTAAATTGACTGTTTTGTTTATAGGATTATAGAAATCTGTTAAATGTCCCGACGTAGAAGTTACTTTTACATCATAAATACCATGATCATGTAGCATTTTTTCTGCTACATCTTTTCCTGTCATGCCATTAGGGATAGATAAATTGGAATATTTCTTAAACTTGTTCTGTAAACTATTCTGAATAATAAAGCTAACAATTGCAACGACAATAAAAATAATATAAGCCCACAACATAATTTATTTGTTTAAAAGTTCGACAGTAAATAAGCAAAATCTTTGCCAAAATAAAAATATGACACAGAGATTTTATTGCATTTTAAGTAAAATAATTTTTCCACCTTCAAATCGCAATCAATGAATTTTTCATTGAATAATAATTTATTTACAAACATTTCTAACGATAGTTTGTTCACGGTCGGCACCCAGTGATACTATTTTTATAGGAATTTTTAACTCTTTTTCTAAAAAATTCAGATAGGATTTAAAATTGTCTGGCAATTTTTCTTCTTCCTTGATCTTAGTTAAATCAGTTTTCCAACCAGCTAATTCCACATAAACAGGTTCGACATTGTCAGCTACTTCAAAAGGAAATTGAGTGGTTTCTTTTCCATCGATTTTGTAGGCAACGCATGCTTTGATGGTTTCAAAATTGTCTAACACATCACTTTTCATCATGATAAGTTGAGAAACACCATTGAGCATAATAGCATATTTCAATGCGACTAAATCAATCCAGCCACATCGTCTGGGTCGTCGAGTTACTGAACCATATTCATCTCCGCGTTTTCGCATAATTTCTCCTGTTTCATCTTTCAGCTCAGTAGGGAAAGGACCGCTGCCCACGCGTGTACAATAAGCTTTGAAAATGCCATAGACTTCTCCTATGCAGCTTGGAGCAACTCCAAGTCCGATGCATGTGCCAGCACAAATTGTATTGGAAGAAGTTACAAATGGATAAGTGCCAAAATCAATGTCCAGCATTGTACCTTGAGCACCCTCAGCCAATACTTTTTTCCCTGCCGAAAGAGCTTCATTGATATAATATTCACTATCAATTAGTTCAAAACGTTTCAGATATTCTATTCCTTCAAACCATTCTTTTTCAAGAGCCGATAAGTCAACATCTACCTGATAAAATTTAAGCAAGTCAAGGTGACGACCAATGGCTGTTTTGTATTTGTTTTGGAAATCATGGTAAATGTCACCCACACGCAAACCGTTACGACTTACTTTATCAGTATAGGCGGGACCGATTCCTTTACCTGTGGTGCCAATTTTTCCAGCACCTTTTGCATTTTCATAAGCCTGATCGAGCAAACGATGGGTGGGAAGAATCAAATGTGTTTTTTTAGAAATTTTCAATAATTTGGTCAACGGACTTCCTGCTGTTTCCAGTGCCTCACCTTCTGCTTTGAACAAAGCTGGATCCAGTACCATTCCATTGCCAATAATATTAATTTTATCTCCCTGAAAAATGCCTGAAGGAACAGATTTCAAAATAAATTTTTTCCCTTCAAATTCTAAAGTATGACCTGCATTAGGACCGCCTTGAAAGCGTGTAATAATATCATAATGAGGAGTTAAAACATCTACAATTTTTCCCTTGCCTTCGTCGCCCCATTGAAGACCCAATAATACATCTATTTTCATTTTTGAATTCTTTAATTTTTTCTCTGGAATTATAAAATCACTTTCGTTATAAAAATATTTTCTTTTTTGATGAAAATTTAAGTTTTGATTGATTTGTTTTTTCTGTTTTTCTTTTTATTCTGGCACTTGCTGCAAATTCCATAAACATACAATGAATAATGTGTCATCTGAAAATTGCTAAAATGCTTTGACTGGATGGCTGTTCGGATATTTTTATCAGAAAATTCCTTGATTTTTCCGCATTGTGTACAAATAAGATGATGATGAATATTGGTGCCAAAAGTTTTTTCGTATTGTGCTAACTGATCACCAAACTGATGTTTGACAATCAAATGACATTCCAGCAGTAAATCCAACGTATTATAAATGGTGGCAAGGCTAACCCGAAAATCCTTTTGCATCGCATTATACAATAATTCAGCATTGAAATGACCTTCGTGAGCATAAATTTGCTCTAAGATAGCATATCTTTCAGGCGTTTTTCTGTGTTGATGCTTTTCAAGATATTCGGTAAAAACTTCCTTAACAGTTTCGTATGTGTTTTCTTCTTTCATTGAAATGAATTCCTTTCAATAAACAAAGGTAGTGTTTTTTTTCTATGTTTTTTATAATAGTTCCAGAAAATTTAATTCTTGTTCAATTGCGTCTTTTATGTAATGTTGACTAGTAGAAAGCGGATCGAAAAATGATTCAATTTGTTGTAAAATTTCTTCAGTTGTTTCTTTACTTGTATGACAAAATCTACTTAAACAAATGCTAATGGCTTTGTATAAATGATAATTCTCTGTGGTTGAATTTTCAAAAGCTTTCTCAGTAATGAAATTTTTTTCTTCACTGGTTAGCGTATTGCTTATCCTTGAAGAAAGTATAAAACCTGCTATTTTCTTCCAATCATTTTCGGACGAGATCCATTCGCAACAAAGTTGGGAAGCATACGATAAACGCGAAAATAAATTCATACAGGTTTGTTCAATTAATTCTATTTGAGTACATTCTTCCATCCATTGTTGTGCCATCGAATAACTGAATTTTTCTGCAGGTTCCAATAAAGTTGCTAAAATCTTTGTTTCGCGGATAGGAAGTTCCCAAAGTTTTTGAGCTAATTCGTGTTGCGATTCATACTGTGCAGCAATTTCTTTCAGTCGAGGAATGGTAACGCCATAATTTTTTTGGTAAATGATGCCATTTTTATTCATTTGAGAAGCGATAACACCATTCATTGATTTTTTTATTTTTTGTAAGATTTCCTCAACCGTTTGTTCAATTTGATTTCCAGCGATTCCCATTATTTTTTTACATTTTAGTGATAAAAGAAATAATCGAAAAAAGTTTTTCCTTTTAAAAATAGTTGCATAAAAGCAAATACTGTATTATCTTTGCACTACCAAAAATGGTGGTTGTAGCTCAGTTGGTTAGAGCGTCGGATTGTGGTTCCGAATGTCGCGGGTTCAAGTCCCGTCCTCCACCCGAAGAGGCAGCGAAAAGCTGCTTTTTTGTTTTTGTAAAAATGAAGTGGGATAAAAAATTACAACTCATATAAAAATCAAAAAGTTCTGATTGCTATTTTGTGTCTACGGAGAAGAAATTTACTTTTTAAACAACACTTTGAAAGCTTCTTCTACTTTTTTTACCTGAATAATTTCTATTTTTATTTTTTCTATTTCGTTTTTTTTCAAGTTAGAATAAGGAACAATCATTTTGGTAAATCCTAATTTTTCTGCTTCATGGATGCGTTGCTGAATTCTATTTATTGGACGGATTTCGCCTGAAAGCCCCACTTCGCCAGCCATACAAACATGTCTTTCAATTGCCACATCAATATTGGAAGAAAGAATAGCTGAAATTATAGCTAAATCAATTGCAGGATCATTAACTTTTAAACCACCCGCAATATTCAGAAAAACATCTTTTTGTGATAATTTAAAACCTACCCGTTTTTCCAGCACTGCCAGCAACATATTCAACCGACGTATATCAAAACCTGTGCAGGAACGTTGAGGCATGCCATAAGCAGCAGAACTCACTAACGCCTGTGTTTCGATGAGGAAAGGACGGATTCCTTCCATTGCTGATGCAATAGCGATACCGCTTAGTCCTTCGTGGTTTTGCGAAAGTAATAATTCAGAAGGATTGCTAACTTCGCGAAGACCATTGTGCAACATTTCAAAAATTCCCAATTCCGAAGTATCACCAAAACGATTCTTTATAGGACGCAAAATTCGGTACATGTAATGTCGGTCGCCTTCAAATTGCAGAACAGTATCTACAATATGTTCCAGCACTTTCGGACCAGCAATATTTCCTTCTTTATTAATATGTCCAATTAGTATCACAGGCGTGGAAGTAGATTTACAAAATTTAAGAAAAGCTAAAGCACACTCTCTGACTTGCGATACAGAACCTGCATAAGATTCTACGGTATCACTCGAAATAGTTTGTATAGAATCAATCACTACCAAATCAGGCTGAATTTCTTGAATGTCATCAAAGATTTGTGTTAACAACGTTTCGCTTGCCAAATAACACGAAGGATGATGAAGTTGAAGCCTCTCTGCACGAAGTTTTATTTGTTGAATGCTTTCTTCGCCTGAGACATAAAGAGTTTTTTTGTTTTTTAGATGAAGAATGATTTGTAAAACAAGTGTTGATTTTCCTATTCCCGGTTCCCCGCCAATCAATACCAACGAGCCAGGAACCAATCCGCCTCCTAAAACCCGATTCAATTCTTTGTTTAGCGTATCAATTCGTATCTCTTCGGTGGCTTCTACCTCGGAAAGTAATACAGGTTTTTGATGAGGCAAATAATTGTTTGTAGATGAAGATGACTCTGTTTTTCTAACCGTTTCTTCTACATAAGTATTCCATTCACCACACTGGGGACATTTACCAATCCACTTAGGAGATTCTGCCCCACAATTTTGACAAACAAAAACCGTTTTACTTTTTGCCATGAATTTATAATAATCTTTTAAAAATCAACAGTTTGCTAAAAATAAAAATAATAAATCACTTTTACAAAAGTAGTGTTTTTTACTGGACGGAAAGTAAACTTTTTGAAAATCTTTTTATGTCTTACTAAGTTGGATGTAAATATACTCGAAACTTTTCGTTCGGCATTGCCTACTGGCTGCGTCACACTAAAATAAAATTTATTGATTTTGAAAATAAGGTAATAAGGTGGTTGTAAGCTGTAGGAAACATTCCCTGTTATGAAGGTTAATGGTTTATGATAAGGTTTTTTAATATAAACAATTTTCTGATGCGAAATAATTTTTGGATGGTACAACGGAATTTTTCTCCGTGAATCGAAAATAATTATCTTTGCAAAATAAATAAAAAAGTATTGTTGAATGTTATATTTCAATCAAGAAAAAACCATGAAAATATGATTCTTTTTTTTCAAGCTTCTGATAATCAAATATATGCAATTCAATCTGCTGTTGAACTAACAAAAGAGGATTTCCAGAAATTAATCTGGCTTTTCGGTGAAGCAAAATTATTGTCCGAAACACAAATCGAAGGGAATTTTATTGGTCCTCGTCGTGAAATGATTACGCCCTGGAGTACAAATGCTGTAGAAATCACCCAAAATATGGGTATCAAGGGTATTTTACGGATTGAAAAATTTCGACAAGTGTCTTTTACTGAAAAAGATAAAGATAGTGAAGTTTATGATCCTATGCTGGAAAGAGTTTATTCAAAGCTTGATCAACATATTTTTACCATTGATAAAACTCCTGATCCCATTATTTATATTGACGACATAGCTGCTTATAATGAAAAAGAAGGATTGGCCTTGAGTGAAGAAGAAATTGCTTATCTAAATGAAGTTGCTAAAAAAATTGGGCGAAAGTTGACAGATAGTGAAGTTTTTGGTTTTTCGCAAGTAAATTCTGAACATTGCCGTCATAAAATTTTCAATGGAAAATTTATTATCGATGGAGAAGAAAAAGAAATGTCGTTGTTTCAGCTTATCAAAAAAACTTCTAAAGAAAATCCAAATTTTTTGATTTCGGCTTACAAAGATAATGTAGCTTTTAATCAAGGTCCTGAAATTCAGCAATTTTCTCCTGAAAAAGGAGATCAACCGACTTTTTTCCAAGTAAAAAATATTTCGTCAGTACTTTCTTTAAAAGCTGAAACACATAATTTTCCGACTACTGTAGAGCCTTTTAATGGTGCTGCCACTGGAACCGGTGGAGAAATTCGCGATCGGTTGGGTGGAGGAAAAGGTAGTTTACCACTTGCAGGAACCGCAGTTTATATGACCAGTTATCCACGGAATAGTGAAAAAACAGTGAGTGATAAAAAATCTTCTTTTGGAAACGATACGGAACAAAAATTTTCCGTTTTCTCCAAAAATTGGGAAAGAGCTATTCAACCTCGCAAATGGTTATATCAAACACCTGAACAAATTTTAATCAAAGCTTCGAATGGTGCTTCCGATTTTGGAAATAAATTCGGTCAACCTTTGATTTGTGGCTCATTGCTCACTTTTGAACATGAAGAAAATGGTAAAAAATATGGTTTCGACAAAGTAATTATGCTGGCTGGTGGTGTTGGTTACGCCAATCAGCGTGATGCATTAAAACAGAAAGTAACGGCAGGAGATAAAGTTATTTTGATGGGTGGAGATAATTATCGAATTGGAATGGGTGGTGGAGCTGTTTCGTCTGTTGAAACAGGACAATATGATAATGCGATTGAATTAAATGCTGTGCAACGTTCCAATCCTGAAATGCAAAAACGTGTTGCCAACGTTATTCGTGCTTTAACGGAAGCTGAAAGAAATCCCATTGTGTCCATTCACGATCATGGTGCTGGCGGGCATCTCAATTGTTTTTCTGAATTGTTGGAAGAAACAGGCGGAAAAATAAATATTTCTGCATTGCCTGTGGGAGACCCTACGTTAAGTGCAAAAGAAATTATTGGAAATGAAAGTCAGGAACGCATGGGCTTATTATTGAAAGAAGAAGATATTGAAGAAGCTCGTAAAATTTCCGAAAGAGAACGTTCTCCTTTTTATGTAGTGGGTGAGGCAACTGATGACAAACAGTTGGTTTTTTATCAGGAAGATGGACAAAAACCTATCGATTTAAAACTGGAATATTTATTTGGTAATCCGCCCCGTACCGTGATAGTAGATGAAACAAAAGAAGAACAATTTGCAGCTATTGAAATTCAAGAAGATAAGATATTAGAGTATCTACAAAACGTGTTACAAGTTGAAGCTGTTGCTTGCAAAGATTGGTTGACGAATAAAGTTGACCGTTCCGTTACAGGAAAAGTAGCTCGACAACAATGTCTGGGAGAAATACAATTACCAATAAGTGATGTCGGCGTAATGGCATTAGATTATGAAGGAACAAAAGGAGTAGCTACTTCTATTGGTCACGCTCCACTGGCGGCATTGGTAGACTCACAAGCCGGTTCAGTGTTGGCAATTGCTGAAGCTTTGACCAATATTATTTGGGCGCCGCTGGTGAATGGCTTGAAAAGTATCTCATTGAGTGCCAACTGGATGTGGCCCAGTAAAAATCCAGGTGAGGACGCCCGACTTTACAAAGCAGTAGAGGCTTGCAGCGATTTTGCTTGTTCGTTAGGAATTAATATTCCAACGGGTAAAGATAGTCTTTCAATGACGCAAAAATATGGTGATGAAAAAGTTTTTTCACCGGGTACAGTCATTATTTCTGCCGCTGGAGAAGTTTCAGATGTAAAGAAAACTGTTTCACAAGTGATTGTAAATGAAAATGATACATTTATTTATTATATTGATTTTTCAAAAGATGATTTTCAATTAGGCGGTTCTGTTCTGGCACAAACACTGAACAAAGTTGGTGATAAAGTCCCCACCGTAAAAAATGCTCAATATTTTGTTAAAGCTTTTGAAACCATCCAACAATTGATAAATGAAGATTTAATTTTAGCAGGTCACGATATTTCTGAAGGAGGAATGATTGTAACTTTGCTGGAAATGTGTTTCCCAAACGTAAATGGTGGCTTGAAAGTTTGTTTGGATGGAATTTCTGAAAAATCAATAGTAAAAATATTATTTGCTGAAAATCCTGGCATATTGATTCAGATTAAAAACAAAGAAGCTGTTGGCCAAATATTGAAGGAAAATAAAATAAGATATATTCATATAGCTCAACCTATTGCAGAAAGAAGATTGGAAATACAACAAGGGAAAATTTCTTATGCTTTTTCTATCAATGAGTTGCGAGATATTTGGTTTCATTCATCGTATTTGCTTGATCGGAAGCAAAGCAGTGAAATTTGTGCTCAGGAGCGTTACATGAATTATAAAAAACAACCGTTGGAATTTTCTTTTCTTCCTTCTTTTCAAGGGAAACTATCTCAATTTGGTTTAAAAAAACCACACTCAACCACTGGCATAAAAGCAGCCATTATTCGTGAAAAAGGAACAAATAGTGATCGTGAAATGGCTTATGCTCTTTATCTGGCTGGTTTCGATGTAAAAGATGTTCACATGACAGATTTGGCTTCGGGACGTGAAACATTAGAAGATATAAATATGATTGTATTTTGTGGTGGATTTTCTAATTCTGATGTGTTGGGTTCAGCAAAAGGTTGGGCAGGTGCATTTCTGTACAATAAAAAAGCAAAGCAAGCATTGGATAATTTTTATCAACGAGAAGACACTTTAAGTCTTGGTGTTTGCAATGGTTGTCAGTTGATGATGCATTTAGGGCTGATTGTTCCAACGCATGACCGCCAACCTCAAATGCAGCACAATGATTCGCATAAGTTTGAATCCAGCTTTATTACTGTTGAAATTCCTGAAAATCATTCTGTTATGTTACACTCTTTGAGTGGTAGCAAGTTAGGTTTATGGACGGCAAATGGCGAAGGGAAATTCTTTTTGCCAAAACCAAAAGAAGAATATCACATTGTAGCTCAGTATATTTATTCCGAATACCCCGGAAATCCCAATGGATCAGATTACGGCGTAGCCGCTATTTGCTCTGCCGATGGACGTCATCTAGCCATGATGCCACATCCTGAACGAGCAATATTTCCGTGGCAATGGGCACATTATCCAGCCGATAGAAAAAACAGAGATGAAATTTCACCGTGGCTGGAAGCTTTTGTCAATGCCAGAAAATGGATTGAAAAAAGGAAATAAATTTTATTGATGAAGTTTTAAAATTTTTCCTTCTGAAAAATTTTTGATTACACTTGAAAAAATCAATATACCTCAGGCTTATTTGATAATTTTTTAAAATTTAGCTTGTGAGTCAAAAAATTATGAAATACAATTCATGGAAAATATAACTGTCAATAGTCCAGTTCGTTTTGCTAAAAAAGAAGATATCGATGCTATTCATCACTTGTTGGACATGGAACCTTTTAAATATGACAACAGCTTACCATATCAACGAAGTTGGATAAAACAGTTGATTATAAACAAAAGATGCATTACTTTAGTGTATGAAACCGAAGGAATAATCAAAGGCTTTATTAGTGGTGAAAAATTGGTAAGTGGTAATGTAATGATATGGTTTTGTGCAGTAAAAAAGGAATATCAACATCGTATTATTGGTGGTAGGTTGTACTTTGAATTTGAAAATGTTTGTAAGCAAATTGGTATTAAAGGAATTTTAGCTTACGGCTATAAAACGTCAGTAAATATGCTTCGGAAACTTCAATTTTTTACAAATGAGAAAAAATATCTTGAATTTTACAAAGTATTATGAAAAAAAGTTAAAAAAGAAAAATATAAAATATAAATTATCAATTCTGAATTAACTTTTCATGAGCAACAATTAATTTTGTCACTGTTCTTGTGTTCTGAGCATAAATAGTTAATAAATAAATACCGTTATTTAAATCACCGATATAGATAGTTCCATCACTATTTATTTTTCCATTTTTCAAACGGATTCCACTTAAATCATAAATTATAAAAGTGGCTTGCTCCGGTTGACTGATTTGAACACTCACATAAGAAGAAGCAGGATTAGGTGAAACAACAAAAGTCGAAGTTCCTATTTCCGGTTGCCATTGCTCACTGTTTTTTGTTCCCCAAATAAACTCAGCAAGTTCAGGATAATCTATAAAAGGATTTCTGTTTTTTTGTATTTGATAAACACCTTCGTTCCTATTTATTTCTTTTTGGCTAACTGGATCATTCGTGCTCCATTTTAACAACAACTCGATAGCCCACGATTTGAAAACTGGATAGGTATTTTTTTGAAGCATACTGGTTGTTCCTGTTCCTCTCCAATTATCAGCATAATCTTCATAACAGGTAACCATGTACATGTAAGTTCTGGCAAAATCACCTTTGTATTCATCTGCAGGTTCAAAAACAGTACCATTATAACCAGGAAAAGAATTTGCTCCAACTTTAACAACTCCATTGGTATAGGTAACACTATTTTTCCCTACTTCACCCAAAGGGTAATTTGATTTTTTAGTGTTTGCTTCCGCATCCGAAGGGGATAAATTTACCAAATCTCCATTAGCATCATATAAAGAATAGTTATCACTTGTTGACCACCAACTTCGTGGCATACAATGTTCTCTGTTCATTAAAGAAGAATTGTAAGTAGAACGTTTATTATTAGAATACATGTCCCAGAAATAACCTTCAGGATGCCAATCGGTTGTTTTAAAATAGGTGTCCCACCACACAGAAGTACTGGTGTCATAATTTAAAATTGTATGTTGTCTTATAATATTGTGCAAAGCGGTTTTTAATTCAGCACCCGATTTCCCTTGAGCTAAAATATAATAACCTTCAGGAATTTTAGCTTGTAAAAATTGAGAAAAAAAGACAAAAAGAAAAAGCAGTATTTTTTGAGCGTTTAATTTTAAAGAAATCATAAGAAAAAATTATTTTACTATCTTTTTTACAAATACTTTATTGTGATTCAGTATACGAACAATAAAAATTCCTTTCTGCTTCAATGGAATACTTACTTCTGTAGAATTAACGTGAGTCAGATGTAAACAAATTCCAGAAATAGCATAAATCTGAATTTGTTCATTCCCTTGTAACCCTTTTACTCTTATTTGATCGCTTTCAGGTATAATTTGAAAAGGAAAATCTTCATAATGTTTAATTCCTGATTCACTTGTAGTTTGTACTTCTATTACATCTGAAAAATCAGAAACAGAATTTCCAAGCGTTGCACGAACTCGATAATAATAAGTGGAATTTTCATTCAGATTATCAACTTCAAATTGACTGCCAACCACTGGCTCGTTTTTTAATACATAAATGGTATCCTGCTTCCTATAAGTAACTGCTACATCATCCAGGGCAAAATTTCCTTTTGATTTTCGATAAGTAAATTTAAAAGCAACTATTTCATCAGAAGGTTGAAAAAAATACATCGGATAATTTTTAGAACTGTTAACATAAGGAATACTATCAACACGACTAATATTACCATTTTCTTTTATTCCTTCCAAAATAAGAGAAGAACCCGTTGCTTCAGAAGGAAAACGATACATAAAGGAAAGATTTTTTACAGGTAGAGGATAGGTTTTTGTTTGCAGGTATTCTCCATCATTTTTCAAGGCAATAGAAGGAGGCGTTTCTCCCGAACTGATAGAAGACGTATAATTTCCACTTGCTGTGCCTGTCCAACCTGTGGGTAAAGGTTTTCCATTACTTCCCACGTTATCAAAAGTTTCAATTTCAGTAGTATCAGCCGTCTCTTGTAACTGAAAAACATCGAGTAAAAAATTTTGGGTATAAAGATGATCTTCCCAATTGGCAATAAAACCAGTTGAGTGCACATTTAAAGCATCCATAGCAATTGGCATGTCTAAACGAGTAGTATGAATCTGCATAGTGTTAGCCGAAACAATTTCTTCATTTGAACGAATTGCCTTGACCGAATAAGTATAAGTGCTTTCAGGCATCAGTTGATCAATAATAAATTCCGCATCACCACCTGTGGAATAATTTTGTAAAACATAACTTTTAGTTGTTTGAAAATCCATATGATGAGAGCCCAGCTTTGTAAAATCATCTTTTTCATATCTATCCCATTCAGCAAAATTGCATGTCGAAATTGGATGAGTAACATACGATTTTCGTTTCAGCGTCACATCCTGTCCCCAGTAAACATTCCCTCCCAAATTGGGATCTCCTATCATATCAATAATAATTCCATTCCTTACTAAGGCGATGGGATCATTGCCATCAAAAGCTAATAAAGAATCCGTTAAAATATTGGCCTTATTACGAAGTACATCATTAGCATCTTTGCGAACGAGCAAATAAGTTTTACCATTTTGCAATATACCATTTAATTTGAAATTAGAACCAAAGGGACCATAAGCATTGGTTTGTTTTTGTAAAGAATATTTTGATAAATCAATTGGTTTACCCGTACCATTAAATAATTCTATTGCTTTATTCCAACTGCTCCCTTCTGCATATCCAGAAATAATCAAATCACCTGCTTGAGCATCACCTTGATAAACATCGAGAAGATAGTCAATTGCTTGAGGATCGTAAATCCAACGCAAAATGCCTCCCACCGGAGTAACATCATCGGGTTCTAAAGTGATAAAATCAGGCGAAGCCAAAGCTTTTAGAGGGATATAAAGATTTTCTTTAAGTCCTCCTTCAGAAATGGAAAGGGTATCATTGAACCACCCTGACGTTTGTGGCTGAAAAGTGAGCAAAATATTCGTACCATTTAAAATCTCATCTTTTGAAATAGTGGAAGAAGAAAGATGAAACGAAGAGTTTTTCTTTATAAGTGAAATTTTTACCTCGGAAGTAATATTGATTCCTTGAATAAGTATTTCCAATGTTTTGGTATCGTTTTGCAGCAGCACTCCGAAATCTATTTCAGAACCTTTTCGTGGAGAAAATAAGAAAGCCTCCGTTTCTTCGGGAAATGGGAAAATATTTATCGTGTCTTTACCCCAGATGTATTCTACCAGTTCAGGATAATCAATAAAAGGATTTCGATTCCCTTGAATATTGTAAACTGCTTCACAACGTTTTTCTTCTTTCTCGCTTACAGGATCTTCTCTGTGCCATTTTAAAAGTAAATCTATAGCCCATGGTTTCCAAACAGGATAGGTATTATTATCCATCATAGGAGAATTCCATAATGGGGCAAAATTTTCATAAATAGTAGAAACATATAAATATGATCGAGCAAAATCGCCTTTATATTCATCGGCAGGTTCAAAACAATTATTGGTATAAAAATCTCCAAAACCATTTTTTCCTACTTTGCTCACACCGTTATCAAAAATGGGAATAGTTACCTCACCTAATGGGAAATTATTTTTAATGGAATTGGTTTCGCCATCGGCCGGATAAAGATGAAACAAATCTTTATAAGCATCATTTTCAATAGAACTCCACCAACTTTTGGGAAGAGAATGCTCAATATGCATTCCGGTTACACTGGAAAAACCGTTAAAATATCGAACTTTAGATGAATACATATCAATTACTGAACCATCTGGATTTTGATCAGTATAATAAAATCCTTCCCAGGTGTAACCGGGACCACTGCCATATTTTAAAACTTTTAAAGGAGCAGCAATTTGTGCCAGAGCAGTTTTGAGTTCAGCTTTTTTCTTGTTGCGAGCAAAATAATAGTATCCTGGTGGAATTGCACCAAAAGCAACTACAGTTAACAACAAGAAAAAAAGGACGATGATAGTTTGTTTTTTACTCATTAATTGTAAAGTTTCATTACATTGTTGATGTTTTTCTCATTGTAAAATGAAGTATAGCAAAACAAAACAAGGAGAAAAAAGCATTTGAATAAAAATTTGATTAATTTTGAAAAAAATTTAAACGCAAAAATTATGAAATAATAAGTTTATTATCCAGATACAATAACAAATATACACATTTGTGAGAAAATTAAAGAAAGTTCTTTGATAAATTTTGAATAAATCTAAATCTTTCTTTCATCCCTTGCCGCTATTCATAAATAGAAAACAAAGAGAAAGTTTTGAAAATCAGAATTGTAAAAATAAATAACGCCCAGTAGTTTTTTAAAAGTAAAAAATAATTTATGGAACTTTCGTAAGTAAGATAAGGTTTTGAAATAGAATAAAAGACAGCATAGTTTATTTTTTAACGGATTTTCCTTCCAGAATTTTGAGAAATTGTTATCAAAGTCTTTCTCAATGGGGGAATTGTGATTTATAATTTTTTTCTTGTACGCAAGGAATAATTTTATAATTTTTTCTATAATATTTTGT
>JAGPGD010000072.1 GCA_018056165.1 Paludibacteraceae bacterium
GTTTTATAAGTAACCACCGGAAGTCCTAATAATATAGGTTCTATTACCGTTCCGTTTATAATCGCAGTAATGCCGGGAACCACAGCAAATTTTGATTTAAGCACTTGTCTGAACATATCTTCGTGAAGCGGAAAATAATCGTGAAAAACAACATTGTCTTTTAAGTCCAGTGCTTTAATTCTTTTTATAAGAAGCTGTTTATATTTTTTTGGACAATATCCTATCACATTTAGCTTAACTGAAGGTTTTTCCTTTTTTACCAGAGCCAAAGCGTCCAATGTATCTTCAATCCCTTTATTTTTAACCACACTTGCAGCATAGAAAACAAAATCAAATTCTTTTCTAATATTTTTTTCAATTTTTGGCGGATGTTGAATAGGGAAAAACATTTTAAAAAATATTGCCTGATCATTTGCTTGTTGAATAAGATCATGATATAGACGGCCGCTACAACCGAAATATTTTTCCTTTTGGAAAATTTTCATTTCAATTTCTCTCGCATACGAATTACCCACTCCATATTTGCTCAAATTGGGATTATTTAATACTGTTTGTATGGACACATATACAGGATAGTTATTGATATCCAGTGCAGCTATGGAATAGTAAGTATTCTCTAAGCCAATCAAGTTTATAATGTCAGGTTGAATCTGATCTATTGTTCGTTTTATCTGTAATCTGTTTTTTAGGTATTTTGGCGATTTAATAAGACCCAACTTGTTTATCATCCTTGAAAAAATTGTATCGTCTTCTGATTTGAAGAAATGATAATGAATACCGTTCATTTCGAAGTCAAATCTTTTTCTTTTAAGACCTGCATGTGGTGCAATAATATGTATTTCAATTTCCTCAAATTTTTCAAATTCCTTAATCAAATTATTCACCCAGGGAGCAAAGTCACCATATTCAAATTTTGTTTTTCCCAAGATAGTTCTCAAAAAATTAGATATTTTCATCTTGGAAAGAGGTAGCTTATTCCTCACTGCTTGATTCGAGAAATGGCAAATCCAAGCGACTTTCATAATTTCACTTAAATATTTTATGAAAAATCTTAGATAAAAAGGACCTTATGTAAAAATTATATTTTGCTATGTATATTGATTTATTATATAATATTCTTTGTTGAAACATTTTTTTCTCAAATTTATTATTAATGTTGAAATTTTCAGGATGAATAATTTCAGTCATCTCAAATCTAGGTCTATTCGCAAATTTCTTTGCAAAGGATGAATTTGGGTCTGTATTGTTATTTGCACCTCCATAATCAATTCCTATATTTGAAACCATATTAATATTGGGATAAATACTATACATGTTGAACCTATGAACCAGATACAACATTTGTACATCATAAGTATTCAATCGTTTACCAATCTTAATGCTTTGTAAATAATTATTCCACATCCTTTTGTATACATTATATGCAAAATGAGAACAAAAATTCTTTTTAAAGTTTTTATTATTTATTGTTTCATTATATGACTCCATCTCATATTCATACAAATCGTACACTCTTTTCCAAGTAGCCATACTGTATGTTGCAGGAGTTGGTCTTGAAAAAAAATAAGAGGCATTTCCATATTTTAGACCATAATTTACACCCCCAATGTATGCGATTCTTTCATCATTTTTATATTTTTTAAGTAATTCTTGACAATAAATGAAAAATGATTTTGATGGAATCCCATCATCTTCAATGAAAATCATTTCATCTTCATAAGAAAAAAACCAATCCCAAGCTGTTTTTCCAGCAAGGGAGCAGCCTAAGTTATTTTCGTGATATAGATGTTTAACTTCACATTCCCAATCAATATTTGAAACTATTTTTTTAACCTTTTCGCAATTCTCTATATCATCTGGTCTTCCTTTTCTAGGTCCGTCTGCAGCAATGTAAAGTTTTGTTGGTTTTGCATTTCTAATTGCTTCAAATGACTCCCTAGTTTTTTCTGGACGATTAAAAACAAGAAAAAGTACGGGTGTTGTAATTTTATTATCCATTATGATAGTTTTTTTATTTTTGCTTGCCTGATTTTTTCAAATACTTGTATAGTGTAATCGGGACAATTAAAAGTGATCAGAAGAACTGGAGCTTTCGTTATGGAATTCTGCATAATTTCTTTATCTTTTTATTGGTTTATTGAAAAATTTTTTATATAAAAAATAGGACAGGATGCCGATTATAAAAATTAAAAAATAAGAAATTACCTGACCCCATGCTGCACCATAGAAATTATATTTATCTATCATTATTTTAAACATAACTATGCTTAATATCGCTCCAATCACTTCACTGGTCATTGAAAGAAAAGTATAACCTTTTGCTATAAATATGCTTGACATTGATGTATATGCTAAGGTCATAGAAACATTGTTGAGAGCTAATATTCTTGCATATGTATAAGCATCTGTAAATCTACCGGCTGTTAATATTTTTGTAATAAAAGGGGCAAAAGCTATAAATATTATGATTGGTATTAAATTAAGTAAATTAATGCCGCCAATAATAGTTATTAATTTCTTTTTATTATTTTTTGCTACTGCTTCAAAGATATCTGGTTGAAAAGTATTACCAATTGATGTTTGAAATATAGCTAAATATCCGCTGATACTTATAGCAACATTGTATAAACCTAACTGAACAGTATCATTTAAATTGACAAGTAAAGCCCTATCAAAACCCCGTAAAAAATAACCTGAAGCAGCTGCTAATATTAAAGGCCAACAAAATTTTAATGCATCTAAAAATATTTTTTTATCTAAAATTAGCTTTTTAGTAATTTTAGGTAATAAATAAATACATAAAATAACCGATGTTACTAGAGAAGCCAGGAGCTTGCCTAAGCCACCGAGCTTGAAACCCACTACGAGTAGGAGAAGCAAACCTGATAATAACACAGAATTAATAATAGAAATTTTAAAAAAGCTGCTTGCTTTTTTACCCATTTTTAATTTTAATAAATAAAAATCATAGATGTTATTAAAGATAATCGTTGAAAAAGTAATAATAGCATAAGGATATACGGGAAACTCAATATTTTGAATTTTTGCATACAGGTAAAAAACCATAAGTATGAAAACAATTTCGAAAAGATTGAATATTAATCTTGTAGATACAACTTTAGCGGCCAAATCGTTTCTTTCCTCTTCAGAATTCAATTTAAAATAGTGTTTATTAAAATATTGACCAAACATTAAGCTAAGTAAAGGTAGTATCAAACTATTAAAAGAAGTAAAAAATCCTGTAAGAGCATAATCATAATAAGACATATTCATAGCTATCAGAGGGTTGATAGCCAAAGATACTAACCCCTGTATTAAAGATGCAGAGAAATATAAAGATACATTTCTTATCCTGGATAAATTGCTTTTTAATATAGATAGGTATTTATTCATTTATTCCATTTGCCAGAAGAAGTTTGCAAGTCAAACTATCATGGTTTTTCTCAATCTGAATTTATTCTTTCAAAGGATAAATTCATCATCAATATTTTTCGCTCCAAAAGAAGACAGAATCTTATCGTATTGATTTTTAATTCTGTCCGCATTATCTTGTATGCTTTTATAAATCCTTTTCCTTGGTGAGAGCACTTCTTTCGCCCACATTGCATCATGTACCAAAACATGTAAATGCCTAATTTGGGGATTAGATAATACTTCATCAAGAATTTCATAACGCCAATAACCGGTACTGTCCGCGCAATACTTGTAACTTTTTTTAAAGAAAGATGAATAAACGTTAATCAATCCTCCATAAAGAAAATTTTCACAGTTTAAAATAAAAGGGGTGGTATTATGAAACGAAAAGACCTCTAATTTGATATTGAACACATTTTCAAAATATTCTTTATCAATCTTTATATATTTATCCAGTTCTTCTACTGTTTGAACACTATAATAATGTGAATCAAAATGCAGCCCAATATAATGTCCTAAAGATTGGATTTCTTTAAGTATATCAGAAAAATAACGTTCGAATATATTATAGAATTCACTGTGAATCTGGAAAAAATATGTAGTTCGAACGCCTAATTCATTTTCGATTTTCGCCATATCTAATGCAATATTGGGTGAAAATTCTACATCGTGTCTCCAAATAATATCTTTTCTCTCACTAACAAAATTATCAGAAAAAGATATAAATTGAAAATTATTCCCAATAGCCAATTCTAATAATTTCCGATAATTATTCAACGTAAAGTAATCAAATTTATATTTTTCTCTATTTGTCATAACTTATTTAGCAGGTATGCCTTTAATTATTGAGTTAGAATCAAAATTTTTTGTTACAACAGCACCAGCTCCTACTATTACATTTTCACCAATAGATTTATTCGGTAAAATAGTGGAATTAGCACCTATATAGGTACTATCGCCAATATTTACTCTTCCTAAAATAACTGCATTCGGAGCTATGGTAACAAAATTCCCAATGATAGAATCGTGCATGACATTGCATCCAACATTGAGTTTTGTAAAATTTCCAATTTTTACATTTGAGGAAACGCTTACCTGATGCTGAATAATTGCGCCTGTACCAATTATCGAACTTTTGGAAATTTTAGCAGTTGGACCTATTATTGTTTCAAACTCGAATCCATATTTTGAATATTCTAAAAATAATTTTTTCCGTGTCGCGGGCAAATCAGGTGTTATGACTAAAGGGATATGTTTATAATTTTGAGATATAATCTTTATCATATTATCCGTACCAATAATTGGATAACCCCAGTAACTTTCTTTTAGATTATTATCAATAATTCCAATGATTTTATATCCGATTTCTTCGCACAATTCAATTATTTCATGAAAACCACCAACAAGAATTATTTCCTTATCCATTTAAAGCTTTATTTAAAGTTTCCACAATAAAATCAATCTCGTCATTTGTAAGAGAACCATACATGGGAAGTGTAATTTCGTTGTCCGTTATATATTCGGTTCTTGGCAATGTAGCTTTGTAATGACTATAAATGGAGAATTTATGAATGGCAGGATAATGCACACTTGTCTGAATGCCGGCAGCATGTAAATTTTCTCTTATTCTATCTCTTTTTTCAGAAGTCGAATCTTTTAGTACAATCGGCAAAATATAATTTGAAACGAATTCGGTATTATCCGAAAAAGGCACGTCGATGCCTTTAACTTTGGAAAGTTGTTCAATGTATCTCTTGCGCACATTTATACGTTTCTCCAAATCGTCAGACAATTTTTTCATTTGAACAATGCCAATAGAAGCACGTATATCATCCATTCGGTAATTATATCCCAATTCCAAAATATCATAAGATGTTGCGTGACCGGTTGCTCGTTGATAAGACATAGTGGTCATTCCATGCGACCTCAATAATCGGGCTTTTTTTGCCATTTCTTCATTATTGGTTATCAACATACCCCCTTCGCCGGTACTAATGTTTTTGTTGGAGAAAAAACTAAAACACCCAATGTCTCCAATAGTACCCAATTTTTTACCTTTATATTCCGAAAGAGGCCCATGACAAGCATCTTCAATTACTTTCAAGTTATATTTATTTGCAATTGCCATTATTTCATCCATTTTTGCCGGGAATCCTGCCATGTGAACTACAATGATAGCTTTTGATTTTTTTGTGATATTTTTTTCAATTTCGATTGGATCGATATTTAAATGATCTGGGCCTACTATATCACAAAAAATCGGGGTAGCACCAACATACCGGATGCAATTTACCGAAGCCGCAAAAGTTAAAGATGGACATAAAACCTCATCACCCTCTTTAATATCACATAGTATGCAAGCCAAATGTAATGCAGCCGTACAATTTGTTAAACTAACAGCATATTTGACATTCAACATATCTTGAAACAGTTTTTCCAGCTCTTCGCATTTTGGGCCAGTCGATATCCATTGAGAATGAATCGTTTCTGAAACAGCATCAATTTCTTTTTCGTCAAAATTCAGTTTAAATAAAGGGATTTTATATTCCATGATAGTTGCGATTAAATATTGTATATCTCGTATTTATATTTTTTCAGATTATTTTTATCGAGAAACCACTTCACCGTTTCCCGCAAGCCGTCTTCGAGAGAATAAGAGGGTGTATAGCCGGTTAATTGTTTTATTTTAGTGTTG